>JAMWDD010000017.1 GCA_023818885.1 Candidatus Omnitrophota bacterium
AGGTGTCTTTGCTCTGAACCGGAAAGTGTCCCTTGTAGGGGACACTTTCCTGATTAGCGAGGAAAGCGTCTCGGTAAAATATTGCTTTTACATATAGTAAATAAACCCTTGATTTTATTGGAATTTAGGATATAATAAAATTCTTTAGAAAAGGGGTAATGAAAAATGAACGATAAAAATAAAAGGGGTAAGCCGAGTAAACAAAAATTCTTAGGGACTCCGAATCTAATTTTCTTACTAATTTTTACATTAATGCTTATTTTCTTCTTTGCGCCGAAAATGTTTCCCGTAAAGCCATACGGAGAATTCTACAAAATACTCAAAGAAAGTCCTGACCAAATTAAAACAATTGAGAAAATAGATAATATGCTTGAGGTTGTTACGGTTAGAAATGAGATTTACCGCGTCTATATCCCCGAAAATGACCAGGTATTATTAGACCTTATTCGACAGAATGTCCCACAATTTAATGTTAGGCCGCCTAGTATGTGGGGCGCAGTAGTTGCTAATATATTACCCTTTCTCATTATTTTGGGAATTTGGTGGTTTATTATTTCGCGCGGAGAACAGGTAGGTAGCAGAATCTTTTCTTTTGGCAAGATAAGGCCAAAGGTGCATCTTGAAGGGAAGGGCGAAAAAATTACTTTTAACGATGTTGCGGGTGTAGACGAAGCAAAAGAAGAATTAAAAGAAGTGATTGAATTTTTAAAGGACCCCAAAAGATTTCAAAGGTTGGGCGGCAAAATCCCCAAAGGGGTTTTACTCGTCGGTCCTCCGGGATGCGGAAAGACCTTGATTGCCAAGGCAGTAGCAGGTGAGGCAGGTGTGCCTTTTTTCAGCATTTCTGGCTCGGATTTTGTGGAGATGTTTGTAGGCGTGGGTGCATCGAGGGTGCGCGATTTATTTGAGCAGGGAAGGCGCGCTGCTGCTACTTCGGGGAAAGGGGCAATTATCTTTATTGATGAAATAGACGCGGTGGGTCGCCTGCGTTTTGCCGGTATCGGCGGTGGCCATGACGAAAGGGAACAGACATTAAATCAACTCCTTGTAGAAATGGATGGCTTTGATACGGCGCAGGGACTCATTTTGATTGCTGCCACTAACCGACCCGATACTTTAGACCCCGCATTATTAAGGCCAGGAAGATTTGACCGGCATATCATCGTCAATTTTCCTGATATTAATGGCAGAGAAGCGATTTTAAAGGTACATACACGCAAGATAAAATTAGCTGAAAATGTAGATCTAAAATCCATTGCCCGTCAAACGCCGGGTTTCTCGGGAGCGGATTTAGCCAACCTCTGCAATGAAGCGGCCTTGCTGGCTGCCCGCGATAATAAAGAGGCAGTGGGAATGGAGGAATTGGAGCGCTCTATTGAGCGAGTAATAATGGGGCCAGAAAAAAAGAGCCGCGTGATGTCTCGGCGCGAAAAAGAAATCACCGCAACGCACGAATCTGGTCATGCCTTGCTTTCTCTGCTTATTCCTGAGGCAGATCCTCTAAAGAAGGTTTCGATTATTCCGCGCGGTTTAGCTGGCGGTTATACCTTTACTCCGCCAGTGGAAGATAAACATTATTATACCAAGAAAGAACTTTTAGCCCGGATTACGGTTATGCTGGGCGGAAGGGCTTCGGAGGAAATAACTTTAAATGAGGTAACTACAGGTGCCCAAAATGACTTAGAGGCAGCAACCCATATGGCGCGCCGGATGGTTACCGAATTCGGCATGTCAGAAAGATTAGGTCATATGACCTTGGGAAGAAGAGAGGGTATGGTATTTTTGGGCAGGGATATATTTGAGGAAAAAAATTATAGTGATGAGACCGCCCGAAAAATAGACGAAGAGGTAAAAAAAATTGTTGATGAGGCCTATCAAAGGGCAAAGACACTGCTTCAAGAAAACTGCGATAAATTAAAACTTTTAGCCACAACCTTGCTGGAAAAAGAAGTGATGGATGATACAGAAGTAAAGCGACTCTTAGGACTTACCAAGGAAGAAAATCCTTCTTAAATGATGCATGCCATTTCTTTGCGTCAGCCGCAAGATTTAAGAAAATTGATGCAGGATATCGGTGTCGATAAATACGGCATTGATATCATGCTTCCTAAGGCAACCCACCAGCTCATTAAATTTCGTAAACTTTCCAGTATCGCCGCCAATATCTTAAAACAAGAGATGCTTTCTTTTGGCGGAGAGGTTGCTATTACGCGCGGCGCACTCACCGGTCAAGTTAAAAAAACCGATGGTTTAATTATGGGTAACCTCAGCCAGTATAAAAAGTTGATGGATAAGTTAAAACAACAGCCCTTTGGCTTAAATGAATTTTCCCGGCATTTAGAAAAAGCCATTGGCAATTGTCAAGAAAAGCGCCTGGTTTTGAACCTAACTAAATTCAAATTTGACCTCTCTCAACGCACATTGATTATGGGGATTGTTAATTTAACCCCTGATTCTTTTAGCGGCGATGGTTTATATAGATTGGCTCCGGAACAGATTTTTAGAATCGTTGAAGAAAAAATAAAAAATGGCTGCGATATTATTGATTTGGGTGCTGAATCATCCCGTCCGGGAGCAAGACCCATTTCGGCAAAAGAAGAATTAAATCGGCTATTGCCGATTCTAAAAATATTGGTTAAAAAAACAAAGATTCCTATTTCCATAGATACTTATAAATTAGAGGTTGCCCGACAGGTTTTAGATAATGGCGCGGTCTTGATAAATGATATTACCGGCTTAAGGAATAAAAAATTAGCAAAATTAATCGCGCGTTATAATGCAGGCGTAGTAATAATGCATATGAAAGGAAATCCGCAGACAATGCAGAAAAATCCTGTTTATAAATCCTTAATTGATGAGATAATTGAGTATTTAGAAAGGTCCGTAAATATCGGTCTTGATGCAGGAATCAAAAAAGAAAAAATTATTATTGACCCGGGAATTGGTTTTGGCAAGACCGTAGAGCATAATTTAGAGATTTTAGCACGGCTTTCGGAATTTAGGAGTTTGGGTTTCCCGCTATTAATCGGTGCGTCAAGAAAATCTTTTATTGGCAAACTAACGAATAAACCTGTCCAGGAGAGACTTTTCCCAAGTATTGCTTGTGCTGTCTTGGCGGCGATAAACGGAGCAAATATCGTACGGGTGCATGATATAAAAGAAACGAGGGAGGCATTAAAGGTATTGGATGCGATAATAAGAAGATAGCCATGCCAAAGTTAGGTGTGAATATAGACCACGCTGCTTCTTTAAGGCAGTTAAGAGACGGTATAGAGCCAGAGATTGCGTCTTGCGCTATCCTTTGTGAATCTGCCGGCTGTGATAGCATTGTCGTGCATCTTCGCCAGGACCAAAGGCATATTAAAGAAAGTGATGTTTATCTATTAAAAAAGGTAGTAAAGACCAAGTTAAATTTAGAGATGTCGACGGATAAAAGAATAGTTGAAGTGGCTTGTAGAGCCAAACCACATCAGGCAACTTTGGTGCCCGAACGTAGAAACGAAGTAACTACTGAAGGCGGACTGGATGTAATTGCGAATTTTAAGAGGGTTAAGGATGTAGTCGCGCAATTAAAAGAAGAGGGTATCGTCGTAAGTTTATTTATTGACCCGAAAAAGAAACAGATTGATGCAGCCAGAAAAATTGTGGATATGATTGAATTGCATACGGGTAGATACGCAGACGCGCGATTGGCACAAAGGGGCAAATATCTTGATGAGTTAACAAAGGCAGTGCATTACGCCAAGGATTTGGGTCTGGTGGTCAATGCCGGCCACGGTCTTGACTACGATAATGTAGAGCCGGTTGCACGGATTGAGGGGATTGAAGAATTGAATATCGGCTATAGTATTATCTGTCAGGCAATCTTTATTGGCTTGGGTCGCGCGGTAAAGCGGATGAAGGATTTAATAAGTTAAGATGATTATTAGTAATGGCGTGGATATAATTGAGGTAAGGAGGGTACGCCAGGCAGTTCAAAGGTGGGGAGATGATTTTTTAAAGCGCATTTTTACCGACAATGAATTGAAGAATGCAAATAACCGGCCGGCAATATATGAACATCTGGCAGGTAGATTTGCCGCAAAAGAAGCAGTTTTTAAGGCGCTTTTAGATAAAGAGATAAACTGGAAGGATATAGAAATATCCAATGATAAAGATGGCAAGCCAGTCTGCAGTATTCTGAAAAAGATGAAAAACAAACCAAATATCCAGATTTCTATATCCCATGTCAAAAATTATGCGGTTGCCACCGCGATTGTTACAAAGAAGGCCTGATACACATAAAGGCGATTTTGGCCATATTTTTATCCTGGCAGGAAGTGGTCGGTTCTCAGGGGCAGCAGTTTTATGTGCCGAAGCTGCTATGCGTACAGGCGCGGGGTTAGTTACTTTAGGAATGCCGAAAAGTTTAACTAATGCAATAATTAAAATTAAACCAAAAGAAATCTGCTTAGAGCCATTGCCGGAAACTAAAAAAGCATCGTTAAGTTTAGCTGCTTTTGGTAAGATAAAAGAATTTTGTAAAAAAATAGACATTTTAATAATTGGGCCAGGGCTATCTGAAGACAAATCAACGCAGAATTTGATAAGAAAAATAATAAAGACCATTGATAAACCGCTGGTTATTGATGCCGATGGTATCAATGCCTTGGCTGGTCATTTAGACCTTTTAAAAGAAATAAAGAAAGAAAAAATACTGACACCTCATCCCGGCGAAATGGCGCGGCTCCTAAATACTAAAAAAGAATTTGTACAGAGCAATAGAAATGTTATTGCAAAAGATTTCGCTTCTCGGTATAATTTAACAATTATTTTAAAGGGTTTTAAGACCATCGTTGCAGACAAACGCAATATTTACATAAATAAAACGGGAAATCCCGGAATGAGCACTGCGGGAAGCGGCGATGTGCTCACCGGAATGGTGGCGGCTTTATGGGGACAAGGCCTCGATGCCTTTAGTGCCTCAAAATACGCAACTTACTTGCATGGTTTAGCCGGGGATTTAGCCGCCAAAGAAAAAACCCAGATGGGGATGATTGCTTCGGATATCATCGCAAAAATTCCGGAAGCGATTAAATTGAGTTCATAACTATTTGTTTACTGACAAGCACGCCGGCGTAGCTCAGTTGGTAGAGCAGCGGTTTTGTAAACCGCGGGTCGGGGGTTCAAATCCCTTCGCCGGCTTTTAAGAAATACGGATTAGAAAAACGGGCAGGTACCCAAGTGGCCAAAGGGGGCAGACTGTAAATCTGCTGCACTCGTGCTTCAGAGGTTCGAATCCTCTCCTGCCCATTTTATGCATAGTTCGTCGCCAATGATGCGGGAGTAGTTCAACGGCAGAACAATAGCCTTCCAAGCTATATATGCGGGTTCAATTCCCGTCTCCCGCTCCACTGTCTCTAAGATTTCAGGAGAAAGCCAATGTTTGATTTTATCTTTAAGGGTGGCCCGGTAATGATTCCTCTGATTTTGGGCTCGATACTGGGCCTGGCCATAATCATTGAGAAATTAATAGTATTAAACAGAATAAAAATGGATGCAGAAGGATTCGTCCAGGATATCATCCGCTTCATCCGGCGGGGAGATTTTAATGCGGCATTAAATTTATGTTATCAAAATAGCCAGTACCCTTTACCCAGAATATTTAAAGTGGGCATTGAAAAAAGAAACCTGCCGCGTTATGACATAGAAAAACTCCTTGAGCGTTTGGGCAATAAAGAGATTCAAGAATTGGAAAAGAGATTGGGCGGTTTAATTTCTATTATTGGCATTTCTCCGCTCTTAGGTTTTTTGGGCACCATTACCGGCCTTATCCGCGCCTTTATGGCCTGGGAAAAAGCAGGCAGCAATATTACGGTCAATGCCCTTGCCAGCGGGATATATCAGGCAATGATTACCACGGCCGCTGGTTTAAGCATCGCGGTGCCGTATTATCTGATTTATAATTATCTGGTGAGTCGCATAAAATATATTTCTTATGAGTTGACGGATTATTCTTTACAGTTAATTGAAGTTTTAAATGAACCCAAAAAGGAAAGTAGATAATGAAGATAAGCAGAACAAGGAACTATATATTTAGTTTGGAATCCGTGGCGATAACCGATATTGTATTAAACATGTTTATCTTCTTTTTCATTTCCTTCAGTCTTCTTTACACCTTTAATCCCACCCGTATCCAGAAAATGGAAGTAAAATTACCCCAAGCCACAAATACAAAACCACTGGAGGAAACCGACCAAATAGATATTATCATTAGCGAAGACGGCCCAATTTATTTAAACCAAGAGATGGTAACCATAAATAGTCTCCCCAAAAAATTAAAAGAAATGAAAAACAGGCATTCCTCTTTAAATGTTGTTATCCGCGCCGAGAGACTTGTGCCGTTTAAAAGCATTGTTAAGGTTTTGGATATTGTCAGCGGTTTAGGTATTACGCGCATAAGCATTGCTGCGATAAAAGAATAACCTCTCTATTGGTTAATTTCCATATGAAAAGACGCATCGTCATTATTGGTTTGGATGGGGTACCTTACGAACTGATAAAAGAGTTATCAGAAAAAGGCGTTATGCCCTCTACCAGAGAAATTATTGAGGGAGGCATTTTTAAAAAGATGCGGTCTTGCTTGCCAGAAGTATCTTGCGTTGCCTGGTCGTCAATCATCACGGGAAAGAATCCGGCGGAACATGGCATTTTCGGATATACCGATTTAGCGGCAAATTCTTATGAATTGAGATTTTCCAATTTTTGCGACTTAAAGGCAATACCTTTTTGGGAGTTGCTACCGTCAAGGTCAGTTATAATCAATGTTCCCGCTACTTATCCTGTGCGGAAAATAAACGGTGTGCATATTTCGGGTTTTGTTTCCGTAGATATAAAAAAAAGCGTTTATCCTCCACTGGTCTTTTGGCTTGGATTTAAAGATACTCTGGCAGACAATACCCGAAGTTTTAAAGGGAAGGGGGGCTTATTAAGCGATGCTCAGGAAGTTAGCAATATATCTTGATAAACTTTCTTTGATAAGTATATGCGCGGCTATATTTTTTGTGCTTTTTAGTTCTCATATACAAAAATATTTTTTGTATGCAGGTTTATTCGCTTTAATGACGAGAAAAATAATTGAATGGAGGCAAAACACAAAACCATTATTTAAAAAAACTTATTTAAATAAGCCGCTTTTGCTATTTTTGGGTATTATTCTGTTTGTTACTTTTTTTTCAAGAAATTTCTACGAAAGCCAAAAGGTATTCTTTGAAAGGCACCTTATTTATGGCGCTATATTTCTTCTGACAAAAGAAACTATTTATAGCAGGAAAAGAATTTACCTAGTTTTAGCAGTTTTTATAGGAGTTGCCTTACTTGCCGGCTTGGATGCATTATGGCAGTATTTTACCGGATATGATTTATTTTTTGGATTTCCCAAAAATGATTGTCCCTTTGTTGGGAAATTTATTGCCTTATCCGGACCCTTTGGCAGATATAATTCTTTCTCTGGATTTTTAGAAATAGTTCTTCCCCTTACGCTATTCCTTTGTTTAATCAGGAAAAACAAGTTTATAACTATCTTTGTGTATATAGCCCTGTTACTTCTGTTATTTTCCTGGATTTTTGTTTTTGAAAGAGGCACCTGGCTTAGCGTGGCCTTGGCCTGTTTAATCACATCCTTTTTTCTGAAGAAAAAAATATACAATGATATTCCTAATTATTTTATTTATGCTTGCACTGTTTTCTCCCATAGGAGCATACAAGAAAATTCTTGGGCAATTTTTTACTGGCGAAGACGTAAGTTCAGGAAGAATTGCAATGTGGAAGGAGGCACTAAGGTTGATTAAACAAAGGCCTCTCTTTGGCCATGGCCTGGCTGGATATAGCGCTTATGCTGATTCTCCACATCTTCATGCGCACAATACATATCTGGAGCTTTTTGCCGAGACCGGCGTATTAGGTCTGGTTAGTTTCATTTTTCTTATAATTATTTTTCTTAAGAAAAGTTTTTCTCTATTGATTGGAGAAGAACAAAAAGAAAAAAGGATAATCCTGGCGGCGCTACTTTCTTCCTGCCTCTCTAGTTTTATTGTTGCCCTGTTCTTTACCAATATGCTCGTCGGCATCCGGTTTGCGAGTTTATTCTGGATAATCTTAAGTATGGCAGTGGTATTGAAAAGTATAGATTTTGAAACGAAAACTTAATTTTATGGAATTTTTATAAAAATTGTTATATGATAATAGGTTAGCAAAAATTAGATTCAAAATGGGCAATGAGAGCAAAGAGAGTTTTTTAGAGCCGGTTTTTATTGATGCCTTTGATTTGGATGATGCCTGGTTTCAGTGTTTAAATGCGATATTGGACAAAGGTCGTGTCTATACTATCACCAAAGGCAGTTATGAAGGCCAGCGTCGGCTTGAATTTGATTATGTGGTCATAAGAATAAAGAAACCAGCGCATCAGATTATTCCTATAATTCCGGAAGGCATGAGCATACCGCCGCCTACCGATATGGAGTATATTCAGGGCTATCTTTCTTATCTTTTAACCGGAACAAAGACAGAAACCGAAGATTACACTTACGGCGAAAGGTTGGTTGAGCCAAAGGTAAAGATAAAGAGTGAAACCGATAAACTGATCAAAGAGATGCCTTTAAATGTAAATCAGATTGAGGAAGTAATGAAAATGTATAAGACCAAGGGCTATGGCACAAATCAGGCCACGATGGAAATCGGTATGCCTTCGGATATAAAACTGGTTGACCCACCTTGCTTAAGGATAATTGATACGCGCATCCGCTTTGGAAAATTGCACTTTATGCTTTATTTTCGCTCTTGGGATTTATGGGGTGGATTTCCTTCAAATTTAGGGGGGTTGCAGTTAGTCAAGCAGTATATGGCCGAAGAAATCGGCGTTGAAGATGGTGAGATTATCGCTGCCAGTAAGGGTCTGCATCTTTATGAATACAGCTGGGAATTGGCAAAGATGAGGACGAAAAAGACAGAACCGCCTGCGTTAAAGGGTATAGGGACGAGTAGTTAAGATGGCTCAAGATAAAAAAATTGCGGTTTTAGGGGATGGTGGATGGGGAACAACATTGGCCATTCATTTGTATAATAAGGGTTATGCTGTATCTTTATGGGGCGCGTTTGCTGATTATGTGGCATATTTAGATAAAAAGAGAATAAACACAAAATTTTTAAACGGGATTAAGATACCCAAAGATATCCTTATTACGCATGATATAAAAAAGGCAGTGCAAGATGCACATCTGATTATCGTGGCTATTCCATCGCAATTTTTAAGAAAGACCATCAGGCGATTAAAGAAAATAGATTTATCCGAAAAAATTATTGTCAGCGTCACCAAAGGTATTGAGCATCCGACTTTGCTCAGAATGACTGAGGTAATTCATGAGGAATTGGGCAAAAATAAGAAATTGGCGGTACTTTCCGGCCCAACCATTGCTCAGGAAGTGGCGCGTGGTATTCCTACTACTGCAGTGGTGGCTACGCACGACCAGAACCTAAATAAATATCTGCAAGATGTCTTTATGACGGAGAGGTTTAGGATTTATACTAACGACGATGTTATCGGCGTGGAATTGGGCGGGAGTTTAAAAAATATCATTGCTATCTCCTGCGGTATCTCTGACGGTCTTGGTTTTGGCACCAATGCTAAAGCCGCGATATTGACGCGCGGTTTAGTGGAAATTACGCGGTTAGGGATGGCGATGGGCGCAAAAAAAGAGACCTTTTTTGGCCTAAGTGGCTTGGGTGACTTGGCTACTACCTGTATGAGCCCTTACAGCCGAAATCGATTTGTGGGTGAACAGATTGGTAAAGGAAAAAAATTAAAGGATGTTATTTCACATATGCAGATGATTGCCGAAGGTATTACTACAACCCAGGCAGCGTATCAATTAAGTAAAAAATACAAGGTGGAGATGCCAATAACCTGCGAGGTTTACAAGGTGATTTATAAAAATAAAAGTCCGCTAAAGGCGGTAAAAGATTTAATGACGCGGGAAAAAAAGGAAGAATGAAATGAGAATAAGATTATTTTTTAATCTCTTTTTGATGGCTGTTTTTTTGAATGCCTCCTACATTAGTGCGGTGGCACAACCGCAAGAGGCAGTAGTAGAAGCAAACAATGCCTTTTCCTTTGACCTCTACGCCCAGTTAAAAAAGAGAGATGGAAATCTTTTTCTTTCGCCTTTTAGCATTTCTACCGCCCTGGCAATGACCTATGCTGGCGCAAGAGGAAATACTGCCAGCCAGATGGCCGCTGTTTTACATTTTAGTTTAAGCCAGGAAAAGCTGCATCCGGCATTTTTTGATTTAATGCAAGAGTTAAAAGCAGAGCCGCAAATAAGCGGTTTTGAGCTTTCTGTTGCCAATGCGCTTTGGGGACAAGCCGGCTATGAATTCCTGCCAGAATTTCTGGAGATTACGCAACGTTATTACGAAGCAGGATTTAAAGAAGTGGATTTTAAAACTGATGCGGAAGCCGTCCGCCAGATTATCAATAAATGGGTAGAAGAAAAGACAAAGGATAAAATAAAAGAATTAATTATGCCTGGCCTATTAAATACACTTACGCGGCTCGTTTTAACCAATGCGATATATTTTAAAGGCAAATGGGTTGCGCAATTTGAAAAAGATAAAACCAAGCCAGAGGAATTTGAATTATTGACTGGTGAGAAAATAGAAGTTCCGATGATGAGTCAAAATGCAAAGTTTAGATATGGCGAAAATGAAATCTTACAGATTCTGGAGATGCCTTATGTAGGCGAGAGGTTATCTATGGTAATTCTTCTGCCCAAAAAAAAGAAAGGTATAAAACAACTAGAAAATGGGCTTAATTTAAATGAGGTCCAAAAATGGTTGGCGATGTTGAGAAAACAAGAAGTTATCGTTACTATACCAAAATTTAAAATGACAGCGGAATTTCGTTTGAATGAAGCGCTTAGGTCTTTGGGCATGAGAGATGCGTTTGATTTTGTATTAGCTGACTTTTCAGGCATGACTCCTGATCCGGTAGGTTTATATATATCTGCAGTAATTCATAAGGCCTTTGTGGAGGTAAATGAGGAAGGCACAGAAGCTGCTGCTGCTACCGCTGTATTGATGGTTGAGTCGGCAGCAATTTCGCAACGACCCGTGGTTTTTTATGCCGACCATCCATTTATTTTTCTTATACGCGATATGCAATCAGGCAGCATTTTGTTTATTGGTCGGCTAATGGATCCGCGTTAATAATCCAGGGATGGCGCAGCCCCGAATGCGGAAAGTTTCTAAAAATTGGTCTGAATAAAACGGGGGATGGCGCAGTTTGGCGAGCGCGCTTGAATGGGGTTCAAGAGGTCGAGAGTTCAAGTCTCTCTCCCCCGATAAATCGTATTATGAAGTACGTTGGCAAAGAGAAAAGAAGGCATCCCCGGTTTGAAGAAAAATTGATGGTTTCTTATCGTCTATTGGATAAGGAAGACGTTGGTGTCTCACAGTCAAAAAATATCAGTTTAAGCGGAATGCTTTTGACGACAAACAAGTTATTTGCGCCCGGCACATATCTGGCTTTAGATATTCGCTTGCCTTTTTATCCTACATCCATAAATATTATTGCTGAAGTAAAGGAATCAAAAGAAGTAGTGAAGGATGAAATTTTTGATACACGGCTTTCTTTCGTTTCTATGGACGAGAAACATAAAAAGGCACTCCAGGAAGCGCTTGATTATTACGCAAAAAAGAAAGGATAAAATATGAAAAGTATCAATATTGGTTTAATCGGTTTTGGCACAGTTGGTTCTGGTGTCGTAAAAATACTGCAAGAGAGAAGGAAACTTTTAAAAGAAAAAATTGGGGTGGAGATAATCCTGAAGAAGATTTGCGATAAAAACATTGCGGCTAATCGGCCGGTTAAGGTGGAAAAAGGCCTGCTCACCACAAATGCCGATGAAATACTGGATGACCCCGGGATTGATATTGTAGTTGAATTGATTGGCGGGATTAGACCGGCGGGAGAATTTCTGCGTAAGGCGCTTTTAAAAGGCAAGCACGTGGTTACGGCAAACAAGGCCCTTTTGGCAGAAGAAGGTCAAGCGCTTTTTAATTTAGCCCGCGAAAAAGGAAGGAGCATTTATTTTGAGGCCTCGGTGGGCGCCGGTATACCCATAATTAAGGCAGTGAGAGAGGGGCTGGTGGCAAATAAATTCCAGGGCGTATTCGGCATTGTAAACGGCACATCCAATTATATCTTATCTCTGATGGCACATCAGGATTGTTCATTTAATGCAGCATTAGCGGAGGCAAAGAAAAAAGGTTATGCCGAAGCCAATCCTTTTTTAGATATAGAAGGGATTGATTCCGCGCATAAATTAATTCTGTTAACCTATCTTTGTTTTGGTCGGTTTGTTTCTTTGAAGGATGTGTTTGTGGAAGGAATCTCGCGGATTTCTTTGTTAGATATAGATTATGCTAAAGAATTGGGTTGGCAGATAAAATTATTAGCCATTGCCAAAAAATCTAAAGATAAATTGGAAGTAAGAGTTCACCCTACCTTGATACCCGAAGAACATCCTTTGTCTTCTATAAGCGGTATCAACAACGCCATTTATGTCCATTCGGATTTGGTGGGTAGTCTTCTTTTTTATGGCCCGGGGGCAGGATGGCTGTCCGCGGCTTCTGCTGTAGTGGCTGACATCGTTGATTTAACCAAAGATATAAAGGCGGGTTTATTTAAACCTACGCTCAATATTTTGCCGGATACCTCTATAAAAGGCCTGCTTAAGATAGATGAGATTGAAAGTCGCTATTACATCCGTTTTATGACCGAAGATAAGCCGGGGGTTCTGGCGAGTATTTCTGGAATATTGGGTAAATTTGGGATTAGCATTGCCTCGGTAACGCAAAAAGAGAGAAAAAAAGTAGGCGTCGTTCCCATCGTTATGATTTTACACGAGGCAAAAGAGAAAAATATCCGACAGGCCTTGGAGCAGATAAATAAACTTAAGGTAGTTAAAGATGAGGCGGTTGCCATCAGGATAGAGGAGACCTTTTAGAAAATGAAGATTACCAAGAGAATCTGGCCTGGGGTAATTGAACATTACCGCAAATTTTTGCCGGTTACAGAAAAAACACCCATTATAACCTTGAAAGAGGGCAATACTCCTTTAATCTTTTCTTACAATCTCAGTAAATTATTGGGAAAAAACTTTGAGGTTTATTTAAAATATGAAGGCCTAAATCCTACTTGTTCTTTTAAAGACAGAGGGATGACTATGGCGGTTTCAAAGGCAAAAGAGGCAGGTTCTCTTGCGGTAATGTGTGCTTCTACCGGCAATACCTCTGCCTCTGCCGCGGCCTATGCTGCCAGAGCCAGTTTAGATTGTTTTGTTTTAATCCCGAAGGGTGCAATTGCCTTAGGCAAACTCAGTCAGGCCTTGATTCATAATGCAAAGGTGTTAGCCGTTAATGGTAATTTTGATGATGCCCTTTCCATTGTGCGCGAGATAACAAAAAAATTTCCCATAACTCTGGTAAATTCACTGAATCCTTTTCGCATTGAGGGGCAGAAAACCGTTGCCTTTGAGATTTGTGATGTCTTAGGCGATGCCCCGGATTTTCAGATTATTCCGGTGGGCAATGCCGGCAATATTACTGCCTCCTGGAAGGGTTATAAGGAATATAAAAAATTGGGAATTATTAAAAAATTGCCCAAGATGCTGGGATTCCAGGCAGCAGGTAGCGCCCCGATAGTAAAAAATAAGATTATAAAAAATCCCCAGACCATTGCCACCGCCATCAGGATAGGGAATCCTGCCAGTTGGAAAGGCGCAGTAATGGCAGGCGATGAATCTGGCGGACTTATTGATATGGTTACCGATAAAGAAATTATTAATGCCTATAAATTTTTAGCCAGCAAAGAAGGCGTATTTGTTGAACCCGCTTCTGCTGCTTCGGTTGCCGGTTTAATAAAATTGGCAAAATCAGGTTATTTTACACATTACACATTAAACATTAAACAAACGGTGCGTATAGTATGTATCCTGACCGGCCACGGCTTAAAAGACCCTGACCGGGCAATAAAGAGTGTAAAAGCGCCAAGGGTAATTGCGGCAAACACAAGGGCAGTGTTAAAGGAGATGGGGTATTAATAGAAGTAGTTTAAAAGATAAAAAGATTTTAATCACTGCAGGGCCAACTTGGGTCCCGATAGATAAAATAAGGGTAATTAGTAATATTGCGACGGGCCGGACCGGGATTTTGTTAGCCCGCGAGGCAAAAAATAAAGGCGCAAGGGTAACCTTAATTTTAGGCCCGACAGACGATTGCGATATAGATAAATCAATAAATATTGTGCGCTTTAAATATTTTACTGAGTTAAAAGAGAAGATTATAAACGAAATGAAGAAAAAAAATTTTGATATCGCCCTGCACGCAGCAGCGGTTTCGGATTTTAAGCCGCGAAAAGAATTTAAGGGGAAGATTAAATCCAGCGCCAAAAATTTAAATTTAAAACTCATTCCGACTGAAAAATTGGTTAGATTGTTTAAAAAATTGCAGCCCAAGATTAAATTGGTAATTTTTAAATTAGAATTAGGGCTTTCAACTGCTGCGCTTATAAAAAGAGTCAAGATGGCAAAACAAGAATATCAGGCAGATATCGCCGTGGCAAATACATTTCATAAAAATGGATATCGCGCCTTTATTTTAACCGATAAAAAAATAAGTGGGCCGTTTTATAATCGCAGGCAGTTGGCAAAGAACCTGATTTCTTATTTAGATGGCTAACACCAAATACATTGTTTTAGTCGGTGATGGGATGGCGGATTATCCCATAAAAGAACTGGGTGAACGCACGCCTTTAGAGGCAGCTGAAACCCCTAATATGGATTTTATTGCTAAAGCCGGCTATTTAGGACAAGTAAAGACTATTCCCAATAAGATGCAGCCGGCATCTGATGTAGCAAATATTTCCATTTTGGGCTATGACCCGCAGCTCTATTATACAGGCAGAGGGCCTTTGGAAGCGGCTAATTTGGGAGTAAAACTGGAAGAGGGGGATGTGGCCTTCAGGTGCAACCTTATCACCGCTACTAATGATACTCTGCTTGATTACAGCGCCGGGCATGTTAGTTCTCGGGAATCTTCAATTTTAATGAAGTTTTTAGATGAGAAGTTAGGCAGCAAAGATATAAAATTTTATGCCGGGGTAAGTTACAGGAATCTGGTTTTATTTAAAAGCGCGGTTAGCGCCGGCTTGGATAAGGTCCAATGTCGGGCTCCGCATGATATTGCCGGCCAGAGTATTTCCAAAAATCTGCCCAGGGGCGAGGCGGCAGGTCTATTGATTGAACTGATGCAAAAATCAAGAGAGTTTCTTGCGGACCACGAAGTAAATCACGTGCGTATTGATTTAAAGGAAAATCCGGCAAATATGATTTGGCTCTGGGGCCAGGGCAGAAAACCCAGTATGCCTGTTTTTAAGGAAAAATTCGCAGTAGAAGGCAGCGTTATTTCAGCCGTGGACTTGCTCAAAGGCTTGGGAAGAATCATCGGCCTAGAGGTGATTAACGTTAAGGGCGCTACTGGTTATTATGATACTAATTATGAAGGAAAGGCAGAGGCAGGAATAAAATCCTTAAAAAATAAAGATTTCGTTTTTGTACATGTAGAGGCAACTGATGAAGCCGGCCACAATGGAGATTTAAGGCAAAAGTTGCTGGCAATTGAGCGGTTTGACAAATATATAGTGGGCGCTTTCTTGAAGGCCTTTAAGAACAGGGATGATTTCAGGATTTTAGTTTTACCCGACCACGCCACACCCGTTAAGGTAAGAACGCATGTGGCAGATATAGTTTGTTTTGGCATTTATGGAAAAGGGATAAGCGCGGGGAACTTTTCCGCTTATAATGAAAGCGAGGCCAGGAAAAGTTCGCTTGTTTTTCAAAAAGGACATGAGTTGATGGAGTATTTTATTAAGGGCGCAAATTTGTAAAAATTTCTATCAAAGATAATATGCCAAATCCGAAGCGCGAAATTCGAAATTCAACAAATTAGAAATTCGAAGTCATAATCTCCTAAAATGTTATGTTTAGAATTTGAAAAATTCGGATTTAGAATTTGTTTCGGATTTCAATATTCGGATTTCAAATTTTAAAGATGAACTCTTTATTAGTTATTCTTATTGCAGGCGTATTGTTTTACTGGGGTTACCGCTTTTACGCGCAAAAAGTAGCGCAACTCTGGCATATTGACCCGAAAAAATCTACGCCCGCATACTCCAAATTTGACAGCGTGGATTTTATTCCGGCAAAGAACTGGCTGGTGCTTTTTGGCCACCATTTTTCCTCCATTGCTGGAGCAGGACCGATTGTGGGGCCAGTCATTGCCTGTGTTCTTTGGGGATGGCTACCAGCATTGCTTTGGATTGTTCTGGGTTCGGTATTTTTGGGCGGGGTGCATGATTTCGGCGCGCTGATTACTTCAGTGAAAGAAGGAGGCAGTTCCATCGCAGATATTTCAGAGCGCGCAATCTCTAAAAGGACAAAGATATTATTTTCCTTATTTGTCTGGCTGGCGCTGATATTGGTGATTGCGGTTTTTGCTTATCTGTGCGCGGACACATTTATCAAAGTTCCAGAGATAGTTATACCTTCTTTGGGGCTGATTCCTCTGGCTATGATAATAGGATTATTATTATATAATATAAAGACCAACTTTGCCTTAACCACTGTTTTCGGTTTGGTCCTCTTGGTTGGACTTATTTCGCTGGGCAAAATATTTCCTATTACCTTAGGCAGGCACGCTTTAAATATCTGGATTGCAGTTCTATTTATCTATTCTTATTTCGCATCCGTATTGCCGGTAAATATTTTACTTCAACCGCGCGATTATCTATCCAGTTTTCTGCTT
>JAMWDD010000112.1 GCA_023818885.1 Candidatus Omnitrophota bacterium
AAAAAAGATAATTATTACTGCTCCGGCCAAAGGTCAAGACATCACCATCGTTATGGGAGTCAATCATGATAAGTATGACCCCAAGAAACACAATGTTATCTCCAATGCCTCCTGTACTACCAATTGCTTGGCGCCGATGGCAAAGGTATTGTTGGATAATTTTGGGATTAAAAGCGGGTTAATGACGACGATACACTCCTATACCAATGACCAGAGAATTCTAGATTTGCCGCATAAGGATTTGCGCCGGGCCAGAGCCGCAGCATTGTCGATGATTCCGACGACAACCGGTGCCGCCAAGGCAATTGGCGAGGTGTTGCCTGAATTAAAAGGGAAGATGGATGGCCTGGCCATACGCGTACCCACGCCTGACGTATCCTTGACCGATTTAAGCTGTGTAGTAGAAAAAGATACGACGGTAGAAGCGGTAAATGCTGCTTTTCAGAAAGCATCGGAATCAAATTTAAAAGGTATTTTGCAATATTTAACCGAGCCCTTGGTTTCTCGGGACTTTTATGGCTCAAATTATTCCTGCGTATTTGATGCGGAACTTACGCGAGTTATTGATGGAAAATTAGTCAAGATTATGGGCTGGTACGATAATGAATGGGCCTATTCCTTAAGGGTTGTGGATTTAGCGGAGTATATTATCAAAAAAGGTCTTTAAAAAATTACGGCTGTGGAATTAGCAAAGAGGGTAGTTAATAAAATGACTACCCTCTTTTTATTGATAAAAATTTTAATTTCGTTAAAATAGAAGCTATGGACCCAAAAGTAATTTCTTTAGTTATTTTTATTATTGCCTATATTTTATTTATATTCTTACCTCAAAAAAGAACGCATGTCGCAATTGTCTCGGCGCTCTTGCTTATTTTAAGCCGGGCAGTTTCTTTCAAAGAAGCATTTTTATCCATTAATTGGAATGTTATGGGCATATTTATCGGCACACTCGTTGTTGCCGATACCTTTATGGAGAGCCGTGTACCGGCCTATATTGCCGAGATAATTGTCAACCGCGCAAAAAATACCGCTTGGGCAATCCTTGCCATCTGTCTACTTTCAGGATTCATTTCGGCGTTTGTAGAAAATGTGGCTACTGTTTTAATCGTTGCTCCCATTGCCTTGGCACTGGCAAAAAAACTAAAACTAAACCCCATCAATATGATGATTGCTATTGCCATATCCAGTAACCTACAGGGAGCGGCTACTTTAATCGGAGACCCGCCCAGCATGCTTTTGGCTGGATTTGCCAAAATGAACTTTATGGATTTTTTTATTTATAAAGGAAGACCAAGCATATTTTTTGCTGTAGAATTGGGCGCGTTTGCCTCTTTTGCGGTGCTCTCTTTTATCTTCCAGCGCCATAAAGAAAAGGCCCAATTGATAAGAGAAGAAAAGGTAAGGTCGTGGATGCCTACTTTTATACTTATCTTTTTGATATTTGCTTTAGCGCTTTCAT
Organism: Candidatus Omnitrophota bacterium; assembly: GCA_023818885.1. Lineage (GTDB taxonomy): Bacteria > Omnitrophota > Gorgyraeia > Gygaellales > JAMWDD01 > JAMWDD01. The sequence continues at coordinate 1,460 of JAMWDD010000112.1, forward strand.
CTTTTTTTGATATAGGATTTAATTATATGGCAGGTGTAATCTGTATGATATTTGCTTTATTTTCTTTAGTTTTTGAAAAGATAATGCGGCGGAGGTTTATTTTAAAAAGTATTAAGTCCCTGGACTGGGACACCAGTTTGTTTTTAATGGGCATATTTATAATCGTGGGAGCGCTTACCATAAATGGCTGGATTATCGCTATATCCAATATCCTATCCGGCTGGGTAGGAAATAATTTATTTTTTGGCTTCAGTTTGCTTGTTTTTGTGGCGGTCTTTGTATCGGCGTTTGTGGATAATGTGCCATTTTTGGCAGCGATGCTGCCGGTAGCCATAAAGATGTCTGAAAACTTGTCTGTGAACCCGGCATTATTTCTCTTTGGCCTGCTTATCGGCGCTAGTTTAGGCGGCAATATCACGCCTATCGGCGCCTCGGCAAATATCGTTGCCTGCGGACTTTTAAAGAAAGAAGGATACCCTGTTAGATTCGGTCGCTTTGTAAAAATAGGTCTGCCGTTTACTTTAGCAGCAGTAACTGCCGCCTATTTATTTGTTTGGCTTATTTGGAGATAAGATGGCCAAAGACCCAGTTTGCGGAATGACCATTGATGAAAACCACGCCTTAAAGTTTAAAAAAGCGGATAAAGAGTACTTTTTCTGCAGCGCATCCTGCCGGGATAAATTTTTAAAAAGGCCTTTTTTTACCAATAAATTATTCATTGTTGTTGGTGTAGTTATATTTTTATTACTCGTTTCCTTATTTATTCCACAGTTCATTCCATTCCAAAAAGCATTTTTGCTGTATGCACAAAAGGTTTGGTGGGCAATAGCTTTAGGTTTTGTTTTAGGCGGAATAATTGATTATTATGTGCCCGCGGAATACATCTCTAAAATACTCTCTCGCAAGAAATCATATACCATATTTAATGCAGTTTTCTTAGGATTTTTAATGAGTGCCTGTAGCCACGGGATACTTGCCCTTTCTATACAATTACATAAAAAAGGCGCCTCAAATCCTGCGGTAGTAAGTTTTCTCTTGGCCAGCCCCTGGGCAAACTTTACGGTTAGCGTGATGCTCATTGGTCTTTTTGGACTAAAAGGGCTGTTTATTATTATGGCGGCATTAGTCGTAGCAATAAATACTGGTTTTATCTTCATGTTTTTAGAAAAAAGAGGACTGATTGAGAAGAATAAAAATATCGTGGAAACCGCTGAACGATTTTCTATTTTAAATGATTTCAAGTCGCGGCTTAAAAATTATAAATTTAATTTTAATTCCCTGCTTATTGATTTTAGAGGCGTTTTACAAGGCGCGATTTCGCTTGCCAATATGGTCTTGTGGTGGATTATTTTAGGTATGCTTATCGCAAGCTTGGCCTCTGCGTTTATTCCGGTGCATATTTTTCATAGATTTATGGGGCCTACTTTTTTGGGGCTGTTGGTTACTTTGGCTTTGGCTATAATAATGGAGATTTGTTCGGAGGG
>JAMWDD010000113.1 GCA_023818885.1 Candidatus Omnitrophota bacterium
ACCTCTTCAATAATTTCCCTGATAATATCCTTTTGCTCTTCTTCAGAAAAATGTAGATTTTCGCGTAAAGAAATATCCTTAAGTATCTTATCGATTACTTCTCTTAAATTACTTTCCTCTACAAATGCTTTATCCGAGAATCTCTTGAAGTATTCGGTCAGTAATTTATTGCGGATCTTTTCTTTTATTATCTTACTCATCGGGAACTTCCTACCTCCTTTATAAGTTGGTCAATACAATTAGATGCAGAAACTTTATAAAGGGGTCTGCCTTTCTTAAAAAAAATGCCCGTGCCTTGCTTCTCAAAGGCAATCCCCATATCTGCCTGTTTTGCTTCTCCCGGGCCGTTAACGCTACACCCCATCAGCGCTATCTTTATATTAGCCAAGGATTGATGATTGACAGTTGATAATTTGGATTCAAAGTTTCTGACAATTTTTACCAGATTTATTGCACACCGACCACAAGTAGGACAACTGATAACCTCTGGACCAAACTTGCGCAAACCCAGCGCTTGTAAAATGTATTTAGCAACCATTACCTCTTCTTCCGGTCCTGTAGTAAGTGAAACCCGAATCGTATCACCAATTCCTTCTGACAATAAAATCCCCAAGACAATCGCAGATTTAATCGCTCCCTGCGTAGACAAACCTGTAGCAGTAAGGCCAAGATGTAGAGGGTAATTAGTAAGTGTGCTTATTTTACGATACGCCTGTATTGTCTCAAAAATATCTGCTGCCTTTAAGGAAATAACCAGGTTATCAAATCCTAAATCTTCAATTAACTTAATATAATCCAAGGCATTTTTTACCATGTTATCGGCTAATGATTTATTTTTATTAAGATTCTTCAGAGACCCGGAATTAACCCCTATCCGGATAGGAATTTTAGCTGCGTGGGCATATTTTACAATTTCCTTAATCTGGTCTTTTTTGGCGATATTTGCCGGATTTAATCTTATTTTATCTATACCATTTTTTATTGCCTCAACAGCCAGGCGCCAATCAAAATGGATATCCGCCACCAACGGAACCCTTGCGTCTTTCTTTATACGCCTAATTGCCTTTGCCGCCGCAAGATCGTTTACTGCCAACCGCACAATCTCTGCCCCTCTATCTTCTAATCTTTTTATTTGTTTTAAGGTCGCTCTTACATTGGAGGTCCTGGTCTTTGTCATTGCTTGGATGGCAATGGGGTTATTGCCACCGATAAGAACATTGCCGATTTTAATAACTTTTTTCTTATTTCTTTCGGGCTTCATATTATTATTTTATAAACCACTTGGCTATTTTTTCAAAAACTCCAAATCTCACCAGGTCATTATAAAAAACAAACAAGGCCAAGGCGATAATAAAGGTTAAACCCGCTTTAGTCCAGATAGGGTCAAACTTTTTTATAAATAACCTTCCTTTAATTCTTTCCATGCCTAAAAGGACTATATGACCTCCGTCCAAAATGGGTAAAGGTAGGAGATTGACAATACTTAAACTTAAAGACAATACTGCCATCACATGGAAGACCGCTAAAATACCCATTTTTATTGCGCCCTGGGCAATAAAAAATATTCCTACGGGGCCAGCCACCGATTCCTTTATAGAAATCTTACGCAGAACTAACCACACAATACCCTTTAAAGTAACATAGGTCAATTCCAGACTCCTCTGTATGGATAAAAAGAAGGCCTTTATAAAACCATGCCTTACTTTTATAACTTCTCCAGCCGGCACAATACCAATCAAGCCGATACTTTGTTTTTCGCCCCAGATGGTAGTGATCTCCTTTTTTTGTACGGCTACATCTACTTTTTTTGTTTCATTATTGCGCAATATTGAGATTGACACCGTCGCGCCGCCTTTTTTCTGAATTATCTTCTGCAGGTCATCCCAATAAGTCACATTTTGATTGTCCACAGATAAAATTTTATCCTCCGGCTGTATGCCACTGGCCTCCGCTGGCATATCTTTTAAGACCTCCCCTACCTTAGTAGTAAAACGCGGATAACCAAGATAGAAGACCAACCATAAGCAAAGAATTGCCAGGAGATAATTAAACCCTGAGCCAGCCACAAGTATTTTTAGCCGCGCTTTTAAAGATTTACTTAAATATTCATCGGGCAGACCTTTATACTCCTCCCAGTTATCTCCCGCCAGTTTCACATAGCCGCCGAGGGGTAAAAGACGAAGAGCGTATTCGGTATCTTTTCTTTTAAAACTAAATATTTTCTGTCCAAAGCCCAAAGAAAATATCTCTACCTTTACACCCATTCTTTTAGCCATAATAAAATGGCCTAATTCATGAGCAATAATGAGAATACTTAAGATGACGATGTAAATCACTAAATAAAACATTTTAGTTATTTATAAGATGCGCAGCGGTCATCCTTGCGTCGCTATCAACTCTTAAGATATCTTCCAGACTCGGATGTTCTATATTCCGCACCTGATTTAAGACCTTTTCAATTATTTTGGGAATGGCAATAAAATCTATTTTTTTATTTAAAAATGCCTCTACGGCTACCTCATCTGCGGCATTCAAGATAGCCGGCGCACAACCCTTTGCCTTTGCTGCCTCATAAGCCAATCCTAAACAAGGGAAACGTCTTTTATCGGGTTTTTTAAAACTTAAGGATTTCAGACGCAAGAAATCCACACCTGGCAGGCCATTATAAAATCTTTTTGGATAACTTAAGGCATATTGAATGGGTATGCGCATATCGGTAAAAGCCATCTGCGCAATTATGGCTCTATCCACAAACTCAACCATGGAATGGATAATTGCTTCAGGATGAATCAATACCTCAATTTTGTCCCAGTCCACACCAAATAAATGCATTGTCTCAATAACCTCCAGCCCCTTATTCATTAAGGTCGCAGAATCAACGGTAACCTTC
>JAMWDD010000114.1 GCA_023818885.1 Candidatus Omnitrophota bacterium
TCTCAATTTTATATTCATCCAGGTCTCCGCTGACAAAAATTTTTACATAATTTAGCCCTGCCCTATCTAATTTATGGCGGGCTAATTTTGATAAAATAGTAATGTCTCCACTATCCAACCTTATGCCACTTAACCGATAACCTTTTAACTGAAGTTCCTTGGCGACGATTATAGCGTTTTCTATCCCTTCTTCGGTATTATAAGTATCTACCAAAAGCGTGCTGCGTTTGGGAAAGACCTTGGCATAGGCCCGAAAACTGGCCAATTCGCTCTTAAAAGACATCACATAGGAATGCGCCATCGTCCCTACTATCGGGATGTGGTAAAGCATCCCGGCGAGAACGCAGGATGTCCCTTGAAAACCAGCAATGTAAGATGAGCGTGCCACTTTAATTCCTGCGTCAGCGCCATGCGTCCTTCTTAAAGCAAAATCATACACAGCTCTGCCTCCTGCCGCATGGACTATCCGGCTGGCCTTCGTGGCAATAAGGGTTGAGAAATTAATCGTATTTAAAAGATAACTTTCAATAATCTGGGCCTCGATAATATTGGCAGTCACCCGCAGAAGCGGCTCATGAGCAAAAAATATGGTTCCTTCCGGAAGGGCAAAGACGTCGCCTTTAAATCTAAACTCTTTCAAATAATCTAAGAATTGTGAAGAGAATAAATTTTGCTTCTTAAGATATTCTAAAGAAAGCGCATCAAACCTTAAATTCTCTAAATAATCAAGAACATCCTCTAAACCGCAGGCCACAAAATAGGTTCTGTTTGCCGGCATATCCCTGACGAATAAATCAAAGGTCGCCTGGGTCTGGGGTTTAAATTCTAAATAGGCCTCGGCCATAGTAAGTTCATAGAGGTCTAATAATAAGGCATTGTGTTCAATCATTTTTGACTTACTCTTCTTCAGGCAGGGCATGACCTTTGTATTTTATCTTTCCTTCTTTATCTATCCAGATATAGGTGGGTATTCCGACGATACCATAAATAACTGCGACTGTGCCTTCACTATCTAACAATACCTTAAACTCTATCTTTTCTCGCGCCAGAAATCTCTGTACTACTTTGGCTGATTCTTCAATATTTACAGCCAGAACTTCAATATTATCTTTTTTAAGCGCAGGATATTTATCTATCAAATTCCTCAACTCCCGCCGACAAAAAGCGCACCAACTCGCCCAGAAAAAGAGAATCACCTCCTGTTTATTCCGGAAATCACTAAGATTTATTCTCTGTCCGCCTAAATCGTTTAAACTAAAATCGTAGGCAAGGCCCTCCCCCTTGCTCGATGTAGCGAAAGAAAAAATACAAAAAATAAAAATAAATGTAACGATAAAGAAATTTTTCATTTAAAATCTCCTTAATCCTAAAAATATAAAATATAAACCCCACCCCATTAATAAAAAACCCAAAATTCTTTTTACCCACAACATCCAACGCCCGGGCTGAGGCAGATTCACCAATTCACTGCTAAAAGTTCCGGCAAGAATCAAAACTAAACCCATCCCATAGGCAAAACTTATCAGAAGGAGTGTGGCGTACAAAAGATTTTGCTTAGAAGCCGCATAGGTTAAAATTGAACCCAATACCGGCGCCGTGCAAGGACCGACTGCAAGGCCCAAGACAAGTCCCATTAAAAATACCGCTAAAAAGCCGTTTTTCTTATGCATATTTCTCAAGGTGACAGGCGGTAGAGTCACCCTAAATACATCCAGCATAAAAAGCGCAAAGATAAAAACTACGCTGCCCACAAAGATATAAGAAAGGGGATGCGCACTTATTCTGCCAAAGTGTCTTCCAGTTAAAGCAGCGATGAGACCAAGGAGGGCGTAAGTTATGGCTGTGCCACTGGTAAAAATTACACTCAAAATAAGACCTTTTATCTTTGAACCGAAAGACCTGGCGGTAACTACCCCGATAATTACCGGAATAAGCGGATAAACACAAGGAGTAAAACTGGTGAGCACGCCACCCCCGAAGGCAGCCAAAAAATCAAGATTATTAGCCAGATTCATCTTAAAGAATCACCCAGCCACTTCAGATAAGCCTTGTCGGCAGAAATTATCGGTAAAGCAATAATCTCCGGCACCGCGTAACTATGCAGGCGCTTGACTAATTTTATAATCCGGGCAAACTTTAACTTTTGGGATTTTGCGACTAAAAGAATCTCTTTAGTTGAATCAATTCTTTTCTCCCACCAAAAAATTGATTTTACATTACCCAATATATTTACACAGGCGCAGAGTTTTTCTTTTACTAAAGTAGTGGCGATATTGTTTGCTTCTTTTTTGCCCGCACAACTGATAAAAACAACAATATTCATTTTAACAACTCATCCAGTTTAGCCCTATCAAAACCCACCACCACTCTATCATCCACCACAATCACCGGAACTCCCATCTGACCAGAAACCCTAATCATCTCTTCCTGCGCCTTTTCATCAGAAGAAACATCTACATTTTCATAACTGATACCTTTTGCTTCCAGATATTGTTTGGCGCGCATACACCACGGACACGTCGGAGTGGAATAAACTTTTACTTTATGCATCTTGCCTCCTTTATTTTTTAAGCGATTTTACCAATTTTGCCACACGCTCACCGAGTCGTTGGCACTGTGCGCTTGCGCGTTTATCCAGGGTGCCAATTGCCACTGGCCCATAGTGGTCTCCCTTTGGGTCACCTTGAATAATCATACCATGGATGAGCATCGCCTGCAATATATTCAAGATGGTGGTTTCATTGCCCCCGCCGATATTTGCACTGGAGGAAAAAGCCGCCCCCACTTTACCGTCTAACTGGCCATGAAATTCCACTGATTCATCAAGCAACTGCTTTATCTGATAACACATCGTGCCGTAATAAGTAGGCG
>JAMWDD010000018.1 GCA_023818885.1 Candidatus Omnitrophota bacterium
TTCGCGGTCCTCGGCAAAGGCAATGCTTTCCGGTGTTGTGCCTAAAATATTTACCCCGCTCTCCTTTAATTCCTGCGCGATATTTAAAGGGGTCTGGCCACCAAACTGCACAATCACACCTATGGGTTTTTCTTTTTCATAAATGGCTAAAACATCTTCCACAGTCAGCGGTTCAAAATAAAGCTTATTGGAAGTATCGTAATCCGTGGATACTGTCTCGGGGTTACAGTTAACCATAATGGATTCGTATCCCTCATCACGCAGGGCAAAGGCCGCATGCACGCAGGTGTAATCAAATTCTATGCCTTGGCCGATTCTGTTTGGCCCGCCGCCTAAAATCATCACTTTCTTATTATTAGAGACCGGCGCCAAATCCTCGCCCTTGGAATAGGTAGAATAATAGTAGGCGGCATCTTTTACTCCGCTTACTGGCACTGCTTCAAAACGGGCTTTCTTGCCTAAAGCCAACCTCTTCTTCCTTACCTCTGATTCTTTGACATTAAACAACTTCGCCAGATATTTATCTGCAAATCCCAGTTCTTTGGCCTCGATAAGCATCTTATCCGGCAACTCCTCCCAAGAAATTTTCAGCAATTGCTCTTCAAAATCCACTAACTCTTTCATTTGTTGAATAAACCATCTGCCAATATGCGTAAGTTGATAAAGCTCTTCAACGCTGGCACCTTTGCGCAAGGCCTCATACATCAGAAAAACCCTTTCGCTGGAAGGAAGCGCTAACTTTTCCTTTAACTTTTCTAAAGGTAGATTATTAAAATCTTTTGCCCAACCCAAGCCATATCTGCCGATTTCTAGCGACCTAATGGCTTTCTGACACGCTTCTTTGAATGTTTTGGCAATGCTCATTACCTCGCCGACTGCCTTCATCTGCGTGCCTAAAATATCTTTTGCCTGGGGGAATTTCTCAAATGCCCAGCGAGCAAATTTTATCACCACATAATCGCCACTGGGCGCATATTTTTCCAAAGTCCCTTCTTTCCAATAAGGAATTTCATCCAGGGTAATGCCGGCGGCCAGTTTCGTAGAAATGCGCGCAATGGGAAAACCAGTTGCCTTAGAAGCCAAGGCAGAGGAACGCGAGGTGCGCGGATTAATTTCAATCGCCACCAAGCGATCATCCTCAAGGTTATGCGCAAACTGAATGTTTGTGCCGCCCACCACACCAATGGCCTCCACGATTTTATAAGAGAGTTCCTGCATACGCTTTTGTAATTTCTCTGGCACCGTCAGCATAGGGGCGGCGCAAAAACTATCTCCGGTATGCACACCCATCGGGTCAATATTCTCAATAAAACAGACGGTGATTTTTTGATTTTTCTCATCGCGCACCACTTCTAATTCCAGTTCTTCCCAGCCCAGCACTGCCTCTTCCACTAAGACCTGATGGATGATGCTGGCATTTAAACCGCGTGCCGCCACCGTGCGCAGTTCTTCCACGTTATAAGCAATGCCGCCACCGGTGCCACCTAAGGTATAGGCCGGCCGAATCACTACCGGATATTTTAATCTCTCGGCGACTTTCTCTGCTTCTTCCACCGAATGGCAAATCTCTGACTGTGGCACAGGAATACCCAGCTGCTTCATGGTATCTTTAAATGCCTGGCGGTCTTCGCCGCGCTCAATCGCATCGGCTTTGACGCCAATAATCTTGACGCCGTATTTCCTTAATACCCCTGCCTTATACAAGTTAGAAGCCAGATTAAGCCCGGTTTGCCCCCCTAAATTCGGCAGCAGCGCATCGGGTTTTTCCTTGGCAATGATTTTCTCTAAACTCTCAACCGTAAGCGGCTCAATATAGGTTTTATCTGCCATACCGGGGTCAGTCATAATCGTGGCAGGGTTAGAGTTGACCAGCACTATTTCATAACCTTCTTCACGCAGGGCCTTGCAGGCCTGGGTGCCTGAATAATCAAACTCGCAGGCCTGACCGATAATAATTGGGCCAGAGCCGATAATCAGAACTTTTTTAATGTCATTACGCCGGGGCATAAAACCTCCTTAAGAATATTCTAAAAGAATATTCTAAAATATTATTTAAAAGATTCGCGCGCATAACTTCTTGTCGCCATTGACAATGTTTATCCAAGCCCGTCTTTGGGCAGGAATTGACTACTTATTAGGCAGAACGGAATAAAATAATATGGGCGCTAAGGGACTTGAACCCCTGACCTTGTGAATGTAAGTCACACGCTCTAACCAGCTGAGCTAAGCGCCCCAAATTTATCTTAATGACTCCTGACGATCTCTTTTATCCGCATCAAGCGCACCAGATTCCCCCGCTCAAATTCATTTAACTTTTGCATAATGTAACGCATGGTCTGTTGGATTGAAGGAATAAGCACGTATTCTAAGGCATTTACCCGGCGCCGGGTGCGCTCAATTTCATAAGAAAGAATGTCCAGCGTTTTTATCAACTCGGCTAATTTTACCAAAGAACGGAGATATTCGCCAGCATCTTTAATTGCCAAATCCAGGTCACCGGAGGTCTTAAAGAGGTCGTAATGTTTTTCTATTCCCAGTTCCTTGATCTGAAATACAGGGACCCTTACATTCAGAATTCGCTTAATCTCAATATTAAGCGCGCATTTGGTGCTAATTTTAGATATGGCCTCCTGAAAATCTGACTTTGCCGTAGTAATCCGAAAATAAAGCAGGTGTTTAAGCAGACTATTATGTTTTTGCTGAAAGTCCTCTTTTATCTTATGGATTTCTTTTAGCAAAACACCAAACCGCCGCATCATCTCTTCTAATTTATCTTCCAAAAGTTCATAACCGCGCTCTGCCAGACCAAGACGCCGGCGCAATTTAAGCAACTCCATACGGTTGGGGTTAACCCTTAAAATCATTTTGCATAATACCTCTCTAGATATTCCGGCCGGATACGTTTTAATTCTTCTCTGGGGATCAGACGCAGCAGTTCCCAGCCCATCTCCAGGGTCTGGATTATGGAACGCTCTTGGGATTCTTCTTGGCGCACAAATTTATCCTCAAAAATATCGGCGAATTTTAAATATAATTTATCCAGATCCGACAAAGCCGCCTCACCCAAAATAACTGCCAGTTCCCGCGCCTCTTTTCCGCGTGCATAGCAGGCAAAGAGCTGGTTTAAAACATCAATATGGTCTTCACGGGTCTTATCGTGGCCAATGCCCTTGTCTTTTAAGCGCGAAAGACTGGGCAGGACATCTACCGGTGGATATATACCTTTGCGCTGCAATTCCCGCGACAAGATAATCTGACCCTCGGTAATATAGCCGGTCAAATCCGGAATAGGATGGGTCTTGTCATCCTCCGGCATAGTTAAGACCGGCAGTAGTGTAATTGAGCCCTTTTTATTTTTGATTCTTCCCGCGCGCTCATAAAGCGTGGCCAGATCAGTATAAAGATATCCCGGATAGCCGCGCCGGCCGGGGATCTCTTTGCGGGCAGCAGAAATCTCACGCAGCGACTCACAATAAAAAGTCATATCGATTAAAATAACCAAAACATGCATATCCAAATCAAAAGCCAGATATTCGGCGCAGGTTAAACTCAGACGAGGGGTGGAGATTCTTTCAATTGCCGGCTCATTGGCCAAATTTATAAACAGGACACTACGTTCAATTGCTCCGGTGTGCTGGAAATCCCGCATAAAGAAATCCGCTTCTTCAAAGGTAATGCCCATCGCCCCAAATACCACGGCAAACTGCTCTTCTTTACCTAAGACCTTTGCCTGGCGCGCAATCTGGGCGGTCAAACGTGCATGGGGAAGACCAGAAGCAGAGAATATAGGTAATTTCTGTCCGCGCACCAAGGGATTCATCCCATCAATCGTAGAAATTCCCGTCTGGATAAATTCAGAAGGATAGTCTCGGACACTGGGGTTGATCGGCGCGCCATTGATATCCATCCGCTTGGCAGCGATAATTTGCGGGCCACCATCGCGTGGCCGACCTGCGCCATCAAAGACGCGACCAAGCAAATCGGGCGAAACCGCCAATTCCTGTGTGCGACCTAAAAAGCGCACCTTTGCACCCACTACATCCAATCCCAGGGTGGCCTCAAACATTTGCACCAGGGCCTTGTCTTCCGAAACCTCCAACACCCTGCCCCGGCGAATCGCACCATCGGAAAACTCAACTTCCACTAATTCTGCATATTTGACATTTTCCGTCTTTTCTACCACTACCAAAGGCCCGGATACCGATGAGATGGTAAGATATTCTTTAAACATATTCTGCTAAACTATTTTTTAACTCTTCTTCTATCTTTTTAAATTCCTCAAGCCGGTCTTCAGGTATATATCTCATCCGGCTGATTTTTTCCCTTATTGGCAGTTTAATTATTTTCTCAAAATCCTCTTCTGTCTTAATCCTTTCTCTTGCCAGATGATAAAATTCCAAGATTATTTTTAACATATAAAATTGTTTAAGCAAGGAGGTGTGGGTATCAATCTCATGAAAGGCGTTTTGGTGTAAAAAATCCTCGCGGATGGATTTGGCTACTTCCAAGACCAGCCGATCCTCTAAAGAAAGCGACTCAATGCCGATTAAGCGCGCAATTTCCAAAAGCGAGGCCTCCTCTTCCAATAACCGCATGGCCTCCTTTCTTAAATCAATGAAATCCGCGGAGATATTGTTTTTTAAAAAATCTTCTAAATTTTCATGATAAAGTGAATAACTGATTAACCAATTAATTGCCGGAAAATGCCGCGCACTGGCCAATTTTTCATCCAGACCCCAGAATACCTTCACCACCCGCAAAGTTGCCTGGACCACGGGATCAGACAGATCTCCGCCCGGGGGTGAAACCGCACCCATTATGCTTAAAGCACCCGTCCGCGTATCTGAACCCAAACACACTACCTTTCCGGCGCGCTCATAAAATTCCGCTACCCTTGAAGACAGATACGCTGGATAACCTTCTTCACCAGGCATCTCTTCTAAGCGTCCCGACATCTCTCTTAATGCCTCTGCCCAACGGCTGGTTGAGTCAGCCATCAACGCTACTGAATAACCCATATCGCGAAAATATTCAGCAATCGTTACTCCAGTATAAATTGAGGCCTCGCGCGCTGCCACAGGCATATTGGAGGTATTGGCAATAATAATGGTCCGCTCTAAAAGCGGCCTGCCACTACGTGGGTCTTTTAATTCAGGAAAACTCAATAAAAGATCAGCCACCTCATTTCCTCTTTCTCCGCAGGCCACGTAGACGATTACCTGGGCGTCTGCCCATTTGGCGAACTCATGTAGGACTACGGTTTTTCCGCTCCCAAATGGTCCGGGGATACAGGCGCTTCCGCCTTTGGCAACGGGGAAAAAAGTATCAATTACCCTTTGACCAGTGCTTAACAATTCATCCGGCTTAGATTTTTCTTTTACCCGCCTGGGCTTTCGCACTGGCCAACGCTGGCTGAGCGTGATTTCTTTAATACCTTCTTCGGTTCTGATTCTGGCAAAGACCTCTCTTATACTAAATTCGCCTTCATTGATTTCCACTATCTCACCTGCCATCTCCGGCGGCACCATAATCTTGTGTTCAATCAGAGGAGTTTCGCTCACCACACCCAAGATGTCTCCCGCAACCACCCTTGCGCCACTCTTAACCTGCGGCCTTATGTGCCATTTCTTTTTTAAATCGAGTGCCGGCATCTCAATACCCCGGCTAATAAAATCTCCGACCACACTGCGGATTACTTCCAAAGGCCGCTGGATACCATCATAGATAGAACCAATTAAGCCCGGCCCCAATTCTACACTCAGTGGCTCTTGGGTTAAATAGACCGGCTCACCTGGGCCAATTCCGGCAGTTTCCTCATAGACCTGAATAAAAGCCAGGTCTTTTTTCAACTCAATAATCTCACCAATGAGTTTTTGTTCAGAAACCCGCACCATATCGTACATCTTGGCTCCGGCGCAACCCTCAGCCACGACGAGGGGACCAGATACCTTGATAATCTTAGATGGTTTCATCACCGCGCTCCTTGCGCCCGCACACTAATTGCCTCAATCACTCTTTCCAATAAAGGGGACCTCTCCGTCTTGGAAAAAGGGATAAATACCGGCAAGGCCTGCTTCTTGTAATCGTCAATCTTGTCTTTTAAAAAAAGAAATATCTCCTCTTCAATCAGACAAATGGCGGTTTTTTTACTTACTATCTCATCAAGAATTTTTTTATATTTTTCTTTTTCATCTGCGGAATACGGCTTAAAACCCAGGGCCTGAAAGCCGCTGACAATATCTTCATCGCCTAAAATCGCCAAAGGACTGTCTAAAACCCCTGCCTCAGACATAGACATTGTTTAATCTCTCCTTTACTACATCCGGGGAAACGCCGTTTAACTTTGCCAAGATAATCAGGCGTATTAAATTTATTTCATTTACCTTCGCAAAGTAATAGGCAATTATGGCCTCCGGTCCGAAACTTAAATATTTTGCCGGCTTTAGCATCTGGATAAGAAAATCACTGATTGCCTTTTCTAAAGCGATAAATGAATTTTTTTGCATCAACTTCTCAATTGCATCGGATAAATAAACACTGTAATCTATTATAGAATGGCGTTTATGCACATATTCGAGGCGGTTAAGTAAAAAGACGATATCTTGGCTGTATGCCTGCAAAAAAACTTCTCTTTTTACAAATCCTTCTAAGACCAGATTTTGTTTAAGTTTATCAGCGGACTCCTTTAAGACATAAAATCTTAAGAAGGTTTTGATATTGTGCATATCAATCACATGTTTTAGATAATCGCTTAAGAATTCACTTCTATAAACCTGGCAGGCCTGATAGGCAGAATTTAAATCCGTCAACTCAATTATACACCAAAGCCCTTTATCCAGGAGCAAATCGCCAATCAGTTTTTTTATCTTAAGCAATTCCTCATTTAAAACCATTTCTAATTGCTGGCTATCCTTAATATGCAAAAGCGCATCGGAATAAAGGTTGGATTCCACAAATAATTTCAAGGCCTCGTGAAGACTGGATTCCCTTGCTTCCTCAAAGACCTCTTTTCTCATCAAAAATTTCTCTAAGGCGCGGATTTTTCCCACCGAAAAAGCATACGCTAAATTAGAAACTCTTTTTCTCGACATCTTTTAAGCAAAAAGGATTCTGGCAATTTCCGGTTCAAGTGTAAGCCGTAAATTTGCCAGATAAAAATCCAAGTCCTCGGCTACCTCTTTTGTTTCTTTAAAAGAAACCTGTTCTTTCTTAAACCGCTCTTTTGCCAGGCCGGACTTTAATCTCTGGAATACCTCATCAATCAATTCCTGTTTGGCCTGAAGCATTCTCTTTTTATTTTCCAACCGTGCTTTTACAATGAGGCCCCTTTTTTCACTTTCTTGCTTTATCTTTTCCTGCTGAAGGAACGTGTTATAAACTGCCTCGGCTTCTTGCCGGGAGGCCTGGATTATCTTCTCTGCCTCTTTTTGGGCCTCCTGGATAATCTGGTTTTTTTTGACCTCGGCTTCCTGAGTAATATGTGCTAAAATCGCCTCTAAAGACATATTATATTTTTATGCCGTTTAAAAGAAGCAAGGTAATTACCAAGCCCAAGATTGCATAAGTTTCTACCAAACCGCCATAGATGAGCGCACGCATAGAGGCCTGGGGTTGTTTAGCGGCGACGGCAATTCCCGCAGCACAGACCTTGCCCTGATAGATTGCGGAAATCAAACCCGAAATGGCAATCGGCAGGCAGGCCGCAAAAATCTGTAACCCCTGTAGCGGCGTCAGGGGTGGAATGGCTTTGCCTAAAAGATTTAATTTAATGATGGAGGCCCAGAATCCCACGACAAAACCATAAACACCTTGTGTGCCGGGAAGCGCTACTAAAAGTAGCATATTGCCAAATTTATCCGGCTCCTCTGAAAGCACCCCATTTGCTGCCTGTCCCACTAACCCCACACCCACACTTGAACCAATCCCGCAGCAAAATACCGCCATGGCCGCACCACTTAAGGCAATCGCTAATCCCAATTCCATCTCTCTCCTCCTATTTTTCCATTAAATATATGTATTTGGTATCCTCTCTAAATGGCCGGAAAGGCCGACCACCGGCTTCAAAAAATTTGGTGAAGAATTCTAAGTATTGCAGACGGCTCGTATGCACATATGCGCCCAAAATGCCAATTGCCAGATTAACCAGATGCGCCAGAAATAAAACTACCAGAGAAACGAGTGCGGCTAACAAGCCGATTATCCCTTTTATTTCTCCTTTGGGGAAAAGCATGGTATTTATCGCCATGCCCATGAGTCCGCCGGCTAAACCTAAGGCAAAGATACGGCTGAAAGAAAGCGTATCCGCTAAAAAATTTCCAGTGATAATGGAATAAATTCCGAATATTGACCAGAAAAGTTTAAGGCTGATTTCTGGATTCGCCTTCCAGTGGTAATAGATTACTAAAATTGCGGATAAAATCAATACACCGGCGGCATAGCTGAACATAAAGGAGGGCAGGACCTTAAAAAAGGTGAGCACAAAGACCAAGAGACCGGCCTGAACTAAAAGCGTCGGCAAATCAAGGATAAAAGCCGCGAATCTATCTTTTTTCAGATGCCGCAAAAACCTGATGAAGACGCCACTCCAGACCTGAATAAAACCAAAGGCCAGGCTTAGGCCCAAGAAAAAAAGCGCATCTTTTACCGGCTCGAATAAAATAAATCTTTGCTGGATATTTTTTAAAAGGGCAAATTGGCTGGGTAGACGACTGATAAGGTCAGCAAAGAAATTGCCGGTAATCAGGCCGGCAACGATGGTGGTAAATCCGGCATACAAAAATAATCTTAAGAAGTTCTTTGCTTGAAGGGAAATCTGTTTTTTCTTTAAGAAATACAACATAACTAACAAAAGTATTAGGCCGTACCCTGCATCCAGCAGGCAAAAAGAAAATGCAAGCGCAAAAAAGGGTGCCAGATACATTGTTGGGTCAAGGTCGGTATAAATGGGCTGACCGTAGAGGTTGGTCACTGCCTCAAATGGCGCAAGCAGGGGTTTATTTTCGATACTGGTAGGGACGTCTTCGCCTTTTTTGGGCTCAGAGATAAACAAGGCGATTGCCTTAAATTCCGCCGCCAAAGCACTTTTTAATCTTTCTATATCTTTTTCTCTTATCCAGCCATAAATTAAAAAGGTGTATTGCCTAAATGCCAGTTTTTTCTCCTCATCTTTGCGCCGCTGGATATTTGCCAGATAATCATAAACTACCATCAGTTTAAATCTTTCCCCGGCATAGGTGGCAATCTTATTTTTTATGTCCTGGATTTGGGTATCCAGAATGAGCACCTCAATATTTATCTCCAATAAGCGGTCTTTTACCGTGGTTTTATGATGCGCAAAGGTCACGCAGTTAAAATGGTATTTTCTCAGAATGACATCCAATTTCTCAAAATCATCTTTTAAATAGATGATGGCCAAATATGCATAAGTTGCGTCCTGATTGACTATTTCAAAAAATAAATTCAGCCCTTCTTTTTTAAGGTCAGCGCTCAGACTAGTAAAATCACGGCTGCGCAAAACTCCCAACAATATGGCGCAATTTTCAGTGGGGTGGAGTTTATCCAAGGCAATACTTAAGTTTTGCCAGGGATAGACAAGAGCGCGCTCTTGAATCAAGGTTTCTCTGCGCTGCGTAAGTTCTTTCAGCCGGTGGCGCAATTGGGTTAATTCTTTTAAAAAATGCTCATAGGCAAAGCCCGCAACGATTTCCTTAAACTCCTGCGTATAAACGAGGGGCCTCAGTTTAATCATCCCGGCCAAAAAACTCGGCCTTTCGGCAAAGCCGGCTAAGTAAGAAATTGCCTCTTCTATTTCTAAAAGGGTGGTCTCTTTAACATACGGCTCTACTAATTTTGGCCCTTTCTCAACTCCGATCAATTCCATGAGGCCTAATTTTTGTAAAAAACCCATCAATCTATCTTTATCCTCGTTTAAACTGATGAGTTCTATCTTTTTTATTCTGCTGATGGCCATATCAACCTATACTCCTGCGGACAAACTCTAGCGCCTTCTCAATGTTATTCCTGGCGCGGTCCTTTAATTGACTGACTGCAAGTTCTGTCTCAGCCTGGATCTGCACAATCTCTTTTTGGGTTTCATTTTTTATCGCTTGCGCTAATTTTAACCTGTCTTGCTGCGCCCTTTCCTGCGCTTCTTTTAAAATCCTTGCCCTTTCTTTTGCCGCATCTTTTAAAATCTGCTGCGCCTGTTTTTTTGCCTCTTCTAGAATCTGGCTGGCACGTTCTTCGGCTTCCTTTATTTTGTCTAAAGCAGTTTTGGCATCCATCTACTTAAATTGCCTTAATGCTTCTTGGGGATTTTTTGCCTCTAAAATCGGCCTGCCCACGACGATAAAATCTGCTCCGGCCTCCCTTGCCTGTTGGGCAGTTGCCGTCCTTGTCTGGTCATCGGCTTTATAACCTTCTGGCCTTATCCCGGGTGTGACGATGATAAACTTTTTTCTAATTTTTCTCCTCAATAAGGCGGCCTCTTGTGCAGAACAAACCACACCATCTAAGCCACAGCTGAGCCCAAATTTTGCCAATTTCAAAACTTCTTGGGGTCCTGTCTTTTGGCTGGTTAAAACCGTCACACCAATTAATAAAGTTTGCCGCTTGGCTACAGCCACGGCAGATTTTAACATTGTCGGACCACCTAAAATATGTAAAGTCAGCATCTTTACCTTAAGCCGGCCTGCCTGATAGACAGCAGCGGCTACAGTATGGGGAATATCAAAATATTTTAAATCTAAAAAAACCTCTGCCCCTTTCTTATGGATATATTCAATTATCTGCGGGCCGCAGGCAGTAAATAATTGACTGCCCACCTTAAAAATTTTTACTTCTGGATAAAGCAAATCGACAAAATAACGTGCCTTCTTAAAATTATCCACATCTAAGGCAAGGATTATTCTACTCGATAGTTCATCATTCATCTTTTTAAGTCTTAAGGGCCCCCGTAAGCATGCGAATATCTTTAATCTTATTTTTTATGAGATATTTTTTTACACCCTCTAAGATTTCTGTACTTGCCGCCGGATTGATAAAGTTTGCCATACCAATGCTTATGGCAGTTGCACCAGCAAGGAAAAACTCTAAGGCACTTGAAGCATCTATTATACCACCAATACCGATAATCGGAATCTTTACTTTTTGATAAACCTCCCAGACCATTCTTACCGCAATTGGCCGGATGGCCGGTCCGCTCAAACCGCCGGTAACCGTGGCAAGTTGTGGCCGATGAGTTTCGATATCTATGCTTAAGGCCGGAAATGTGTTTATCAAAGAAACCGCATCGCTGCCAGCTTTTTCCGCGGCACAAGCAATCTCAGTAATGTCTGGGACATGGGGTGAGAGCTTAGTAATGAGCATCTTTTTAGTTACTTTACGCACGGATTTTACTAAATCATAAGTAGCGTCGGCATCTTGAGAAATCAATCTCTTTGTTTTCTTTTCCTTAATATTCGGGCAAGAAATATTTAATTCTATCGCCGCCACTTCTTTGATTTTATCCAGGCGCCTTGCCAAGACCATGAATTCATCGGCTCCTGCTTCCGAAGCAATACTCACAATTATCGGCACACCAATTTTTTTAAGAAAAGGTAATTTTTCTTTGATAAATCCCTCTATGCCGGGGTTTTCTAAGCCAATAGAATTAAGCATGCCTGCGGGTGTTTCACAGGTACGGGGCGGAGGATTGCCTAGTCGCGGTTTTAAGGTAATGGTTTTGGTAAAGATTGCCCCTAATTTTTTTAAATTTATAAAATCTTTGAATTCCTCAGCATAACCAAAGGTGCCCGAGGCAACGGTTACCGGATTTTTGAATTTTAATCTCCCAATCTTAACTTCTAAGTTCGGATTCATTTGGTAAATATTATCCGCAAGGCAATTGCCAATAAATAAACGCCAAATAATTTTTTAAGCAAAGGTTCAGGAATACCCTGGATAAAATGGGCGCCGATTAAACCACCAATAAGAAATCCCAGACAAATAAAAACTGCCAGAGAAATTTTCACATTGCCTGCCTGCCAATAGCGCCAGGCAGCCAGAAGCCCAATGGGTGGCACCATCGCAGCCAAGGTCGTGCCTTGCGCCTGGTGTTGTGTGAGGCCAAATAAAAATACAAGCGCTGGGATAAGGATGGTCCCGCCGCCAATCCCAAACATTCCGCTTAAGATACCCGCAACTAAACCCAAAATCACATACAAAAGATAATTCATAAACCCTCCCCTAGAAACTCGGTTCAATACACAAAACCTTGTATTTCTTAAAGTCCTTCAATCCGCCGATAATAAAACTTAGATTCGTCAGATATTTAATCTTACACCAGAACCAGAATTTATTCGTCGGCTCCATCCCAAAGTTCCATTTTACAAATTGATAGCCAAAATAATAAGTAATCACAAAAAGCATCGCCGTCAAGTCCCAAATAAAAAAGTTTTGGTAAATAAAACTGAGCACCAAACCCACCAAAAACAAGAAGCCAAAGATATGTAACAAATGAAAATTCCCCAGATAGATAAAACCCTTTATCGGAAAAGGTATCCTTAATATCGGAGCGCCTTTGATAGATTGAAAAACTATTTCCAAAACGCGCCTTTTGACATATTTCTCAATCAAAGGCAGGTGTGCCTGGCCATAAGTCACCCAGACCTTTCTTAAGGCCTTCATGTCTGCACGGTGCATATGGTCAACCTTTGCCTTGGGCGCAAAATAAAATTTCCAGCCGCGCGAGCGCATTGTATAACTTAAATTCATATCTTCGCCGGTGGGTCTCTCCCAGAATCTGGCCCCTTCTTTATCCAGTGCGGATTTACGATAAGCAACATTGCAGGTACCAAAAAAATAACCTTTGTGTCCAGCAATATCTACGGGCAGGGGCTCAGGGGGAAATTCGGGATAATAACCTTCTTTGATCCAGCCATAGCGCGGAGAGACCATATTGAACCTAAAATGCTCGCACCAGGCCTCGACTAAATTATGCGGGTCAACTCTAAGCGTAAAAACTTCGCCACCTACCGCGGCAATCTGGGGGTCGCGCGCAAAATGTTTAAGCATCTCATTAATCCAATCCTTATCCGGGGCGCAATCTGCGTCGGTAAAAAAGAGAAATTCGCCCTTGGCTACCTCCAAGGCCTTATTGCGCGCAAAACCAGGCGAGGGACAATCGGGTATCTCAACAAGTTTTATAAAAGGGTATTTCTTTTGCCAATTTTTAATAATCTCAATGGTTTTATCGCGGGAACCACCGTCGGCAATTATCCATTCCCATCTATCACGGGGATAATCCACATTTAAAAGGTATTCAAAGGTCTTCTCAATTGTGCGCTCAAAATTTTTTACCGGAATGATTATGGAAACAAAAGGTTTTTCCGCCATCGTGTACCTCCTTTTTACCAGATTATCTCTTGCGCCTCAAATACCGGGCCTTCCTTGCATACGCGCTTATAACCTTGTTTTGTATTGACGACACAACCTAAACAGGCGCCAATTCCGCAGGCCAGGTGTGCTTCCAAAGAAATCTGCGCGGGAATTTTATGGCTTTTTGCAATCAAGGCAATTTCTTTTAACATCGGCCGCGGCCCGCAGGCGTAAAGCGCACAGGGATTGTCTTTCCAGGGTGAGTGTCCTTGAAGAATGTCTTGTAACAACTCGGTAACTTTGCCAGGAAATCCGGCCGAGCCGTCATCCGTAGATATTTTAACACTACAGCCCAATTGCTTAAACTCCTTCTCACGTAAAATATGTCTTTTGGTCTTTGCGCCAATAAGCACTAACGGCTTTTGTTTTTTTAACTTCTCGGCTAAAAATAACAATGGCGCCACACCCATACCGCCCGCAACAAGAATGTGTGCGGTGTGGTGTGTAGTAGATAATGTAAAACCGTTACCCAGCGGACCAATGATATCTAAAGATGCGCCGGGTTTTTTCTGCGATAAAAGTTGCGTGCCTATACCTACTATCTCATAAAGAATTTCAAAGTTTGAGCCGCTTACGCGATGTACTCCGAAAGGCCGGCGCAACAATGGCTCAGGACCTTCGCTAACTTTTACTTCCACGAACTGCCCGGGTTTTGCCTGTTTAGCGAGACGAGAAGAAGCCAAGGTCATCTTATAGTGTTTTTCTGCAACTCTTTGATTTCTAAGCAGTTTTGCTTTTACTTGAAATGTCTTATGAGTTGGCATTTACTGTCCTATTATTTAAATATGAGATTAGAAAAATAAGCAAAAGTATTATCGCCGCGATAAACCACATCTCTCTTAAATAAACCCTTATGCCT
Source organism: Candidatus Omnitrophota bacterium (assembly GCA_023818885.1). Taxonomy (GTDB): domain Bacteria; phylum Omnitrophota; class Gorgyraeia; order Gygaellales; family JAMWDD01; genus JAMWDD01. The sequence continues at coordinate 14,276 of JAMWDD010000018.1, forward strand.
TCAGCGCGCACGTCTTCCCACGACTCCGCTACAAGCACCACTAATAAAAGCGCCAACGCCGAGCCGATTTCTTTTTTAAACCACGGCCATTTCAAGGGCAGATATTCACTGATATCCTGATAAAAAAGCGCTTTTAATGAAGGTAAAATACGCGGTACTTTTTGTTGGTACTCTTCGTACTCTCCAGAAAACACCGCCAAGAGCTTTTTCTCTTCTTTAAATATAAGCAATAAATATCTGATTACAAAAACTAGCAAGAAAACAGCGGTTACCCACCACCTAAAGAAAATTAATACTATACCCAAGCCGATCAATAATATGCCCAGATACATGGGATTGCGCACTAACGCATAAGGTCCGTCTTGAATTAAGACCTGGCCTTGTTTTGAATGCTCTGATTTATGCCCCCGCGCCGAAATCCTTATTACTTGACCAAAAAGAATAAGCATAATACCCAACATCTCTGTTGCTTCATTCAACGGAGATGCGATATCTACGCGACAAAAAATGGCTGGGAATAAAATAACCAGCAACGTGGCGATAAAAATAATTAAGGCATTAACTTTGATTCTCTTTTTCATGCTTTATTTCTGGCACTTCGGGCAAAAATATGTTCCCCTACCGGCTTGGACAATCCTTTTAATGGGTGTTTTGCAGACAAGACAGGGTTTCCCCCCGCGGTCATAAACCTTATGATAATTTGCATAATCTCCCGGCGCTCCGCTTAATTGCACATATTGGTCTACGGATGAACCCTTATGGACAATTGCTTCCTGTAAGGTATCTTTAATTTCTTTGAACAACGACCCTTTTTCTTTGTCTGAAAGGCTGGCCGCCGGCCTAAAAGGATTAATGCGCGCCCGAAAAAGTGCCTCTGCTGCATAAAGGTTTCCTATGCCGGAAATAAAGGTTTGGTCCATTAAAAGCGGCTTAATGGGTGTTTTCTTTTTGTTTAACATTTCTTTAAACTGCTGCGGGCTGATATCAAACGGCTCTGGCCCTAACTCCTTTATAAATTTTAATGCGCGCCAATCCGCGATTATTCTTAATTCGCCGAAAAGACGTTGGTCGCGAAAATCCAAGAATTTGCCATCAGATAATTTAAAACTGAGCCGACTTTTAAGCGGGTCTCCGGGATAAATCAACTGCCCGGTTAATTTAAGATGGATACACAAAGATTTTCCTGAGGATAATTCTAAGATTAAAAGCTTCCCTTTTCTTAATACATTTTTAATAATTGTTCCTTTTATTTCTTTCACAAAATTTTCTTTTTTGGGTTCTTTGATTACCTTGGGATTATTTACAATCACCTCTGTAATTTTCTTTCCCAAAACTGCTTTCTCTAATTCCCTCTTTATCGTTTCTACCTCGGGTAATTCTGGCATATTTACCTCACTTTTTGGAAAAGAAACCAAAATCTGATTACTGGTTACTCATTATTTTCACCCATACTTGACGCGAGCGCGGCCCGTCGCCTTCGCAAAAATAAATTCCCTGCCAAGTGCCTAAAACTAATTGGTTATTTTCCACAAATATAGTTAATGACGCGCCGAATAAAGAAGATTTCACATGACTGTCGGCATTGCCTTCTGTATGTGTATAGCCCGCATTTGCCGGAACGAGTTTATTTAAAGTGTTTAATATATCTATTTTAACTGAAGGGTCGGCATTTTCATTAATGGTCAGACCCGCGGTTGTATGGGGACAAAAAATAAAACATATCCCGGCCTTAACTTTGCTTTTTTCTAATACCTTTTGAATTTCATCAGTAATATCTATCAGTTCAATTCTTTTTGTGGTTCTCAGATTTATCTTTTCCATTATTTTCCATCTCCTTAAATAATGCCTTAACCTTTTTTATTGCTTCTTCCACTGTTTCTGTCTTAATTACACCCGGAATATCCCAGGACTTGAGACTGATTACTGGTATGCCAAACTGCAGACAATAAGCAATTTCCGAAAGCGTGCCTGCCTCTCCGGGTAAAGCCACGACTACATCTGCACTTTTTACCACCAAAACATTCCTTGCCAGACCCAAACCCGAAGGGATCACAATATCTATATATCTATTGGCGGCATTTTTATCATAACCTGGTATAATACCTATAGTTATAGCACCGCCGCCTGCCTTAAAACCTTTACAAACCGCTTCCATTGTTCCACTTAAACCGCCAGAAACAAGAATTTCAACCACTTTTGCCAATTTTTTGCC
>JAMWDD010000115.1 GCA_023818885.1 Candidatus Omnitrophota bacterium
CTATTTTATTTCTTTATAATTTTAAATAAAATTTTATAATTTGTCAATAAAAATTTTTACTCTTTCACTCTCAAGGGTTAAGTGATTTTTGTAGGTCACGTTTCCTTTTATAAATATATTTATATTGACAAGAAGTGATAAATAGAAGTATTATAATAATAGTAAAAATAAATCCCGATGAGTAGATTTAAGATAATTGGATGCATTTGCTTTTTATTAATGGTATTTTCTCCGGCTTTCTGTCTTGCCCAGATTGAGATTAAGGCAGAGGTGGATAAAAAGAAGGTTTCTACCGATGAAGAATTAGTTTATAAACTTATCATCAGTTCTACCGCAAGTTCAATACCTGCGCCAGAATTTCCGGATTTTAAGGATTTTTATGTTATCTCGCAAGCCAATACTTCTAATATCACCATAAAGGCCCCAAGTTCCAAAATAACGGTTATTTATGTTTTTGTTCTCGTCCCTAAAGAAGCAGGCAAATTCATTATCGAACCCAGCCAGATAAAGACCAAGAGTGCGATTTATAAAAGCGAATCTTTTGAAATAGAAGTAGTTGAGGGCAAAAGAAAATTTATACCGCCAGAATCTCCTAAGCCACCCCTGCTACCTCAAGAAGGCCCCAAGGAAAAAATAATTCTTTAGTTAGGAAGCGTGAAGTCTCTTTTTGATTCTATTCGTTATTTAAAAGGCATTGGCCCGAAAAGGGCAAGGATTTTTCAAGCCGCAGGTATCTCTACCGTTGAAGACCTGCTTTATTTTTTCCCCCGCCGATATCTTGACTGGCGAAATATTCTTTCTATTTCTCAACTAAAAGAAAATACACTGGCAACCATTAAGGCAAGAATTTTGTCGATAAAATTTCGCCAGTCCTGGCGCTACCGCGGCCCGAGTATATTGGAATTAGAGGTGGCTGATGAAAGCGGAAAGATGGGTATGGTTTGGTTTAATCAATCATACCTAAAAAATTATTTTAAAGCCGGACAAGAAGTTATTTTTTGCGGTAAGACGCGGCGTTATGGTTTATTTTTGCAGATGGTTGCGCCGGAATTTGAAATTATTCTAAAAAATGAAGAACTACTGGAGAGCGCCGGCAGGATTACGCCGGTCTATCCGCAGATTGAAGGGGTTTCCCAGAGATACTTGCGCCGGCTTATCCAGCGCGTTTTAAAAGAATATCTGCCTTATGTAAAAGATGTGCTTCCTTTTGATATCCGGCAAAGACAGAACCTTTTAAATTTGGCGAAGAGTCTGCGGGAAATCCATTTCCCGGAAAATTTAGATTTGCAAAAAGAGGCGTACCGCCGGCTTTGTTTTGAAGAGTTTTTTCTTTTTATCATTCCAGTGGCCTTAAGGAAATTAAGATTGCGGCAGAGATTGATAAGAAGGCAAGTGCCAGAAGGAAAATTGTTAGAAAAATTTATTGCTGGTCTACCTTTTAGTTTGACTTCTGCCCAGAAAAAAGTAATTGCCGAAATTAAAGAGGATATGACCAAACCCTTTAGTATGCAGCGTCTCTTACAAGGGGATGTGGGAAGCGGAAAAACAGTGGTGGCTATTTGCGCGGCTATTCTTAGTATTGAGAGCGGTTTTCAGGTGGCAGTCCTGGTACCTACAGAGATTCTCGCCAGACAGCATTACGAAAAAATTAGCCGTGAGTTTTTAACCAGCCAGCAGCTACAAAAAGAAATAAAAATGGGTCTTTTAACGAGTGGCACAAAAGAAAAGACAAAGATTATCCAAGAGATAAGTGAAGGTAAGATAAATTTAGTGATTGGCACGCATGCGCTATTAGAAGAGGTGGTGCAATTTAAAAATTTAGGTCTGGTGGTTATTGACGAACAACATAAATTTGGCGTTGCACAACGCAGTCTTCTTCCGCAAAAAGGAAATAATCCGGATAGCTTAATTATGACGGCTACACCCATTCCCCGTACTTTAGCGATTACTTTGTATGGAGATTTGGATATATCTGTAATTGATGAATTGCCCCCGGCCCGAAAACCGGTGATTACCCGCTGGGTAAGAGAAAAGGAGCGGTTTGAGGTCTATAAATTTATTAGGGAGAAAGTAAGAGAAGGCAGGCAAGTTTATATCGTTTATCCTATCATTAAAGAGTCCTGCGTTTTGGATTTACGCGCTGCCGAACAGATGTATAAAGAACTTAAAAGAGAGGTTTTTGGTGATTTAAGGCTTGGCCTGGTGCATGGGCAGATGAGACAGGAACTTCAAGACAAAACGATGAAGGAGTTTAAAGAAGGTAAGATTGATATCTTGGTATCTACCACGGTTTTAGAAGTAGGAATTGATGTTTCAAATGCCACAGTAATGGTAATTGAGCATGCAGAAAGATTTGGCCTCAGCCAGTTACATCAGTTGCGCGGTCGCATTGGCAGAGGCAGCCAAGAATCCCATTGTATCCTTATTTCTGAACCACAGACTGAGGAGGCAAAGGCGCGAATTAAGATTATGAGCGAGACCTCTGATGGCTTTCGTATTGCCGAGGAAGATTTAAGGATTCGCGGGCCAGGAGAGTTTTTCGGTGATAGACAGCATGGCCTTTCGGAATTAAAAATCGCCAATCCCCTTACCCAGATGCAACTTTTAAGGATAGCCCGAAACGAAGCCATAAAATTAATTCGCCTTGACCCGCAACTTTTAATGAGACAGAATCAGGGTATAAAAGAGACACTGAAGAAAAAGTTTCCGGGATACGAAGAATTACAGGTAGTGGGATAGAGATGGTAAATCCGATTTTGGATTTTTCTTTAACAAAGGTTAGGATATGCGCATACTCTCCGGTAAATATAAAGGCC
>JAMWDD010000116.1 GCA_023818885.1 Candidatus Omnitrophota bacterium
ATCCCTGGGATGGAAAATGGTTTAAAGTAAATCACTGCTCGCGGATTTAATAGTAACAGCAAAGCGCTTGCCATGGGCTCTCTAAAGCATGCTTCGGTAAAAAACTTTTGCGAAAGCCCAAAAAAAACTGTTTTGTCCAAAAGGTTTTCAACTTAGGACTACATTTGATAAGGCGGACACTAGGAAGAATTAAGATACGTTTTTACGCGGGAAACCGCTAATCACTTTTTTCTGCCGCTACTTGATAAATTTTATTCTCTCAGAAACTTTAAAGTCAGTATTAACTGCGTAAAATTACGGCGCCGCGTTACCCTTTTCTTATCTTCAGGAAAACTAAAATAACCAGGATAAAGTAAGCAATAGTAAAAAATAAGAATGCCTTATTTTGCAGCAGGTACTCAGAAAGCGCCAGCGGGTTTGTAAATACGCTCTTACCGACAGCGCTAAGCACATACTGAATCCAGAATATCCTCACCGGCGAACCCAGGATTGCCGCCGCTAGATAACGCCTGAAAGAAATCTTGGTTAAGCCGCAGGCCAAGTCCAGGAAGCGAAAAGGCACCAGCGGCACAAATCTAAGCAGAAAAAGCCAGAAAAAACTAACCCCTCCTAATTTCTCATCTAGATTACTATATCTGGCTGACTTCCTTAATGATTGTTCTACAAAATTCCTGCCCAAAGAACGCGCCAGATAAAACAGGATAAAAACATTGCCAATCTCGGCTATAAAAATAAATAAAGTGCTTGTATAAGCCCCGAATAGAATAGCCCCGGCAACCTTAAAAATATCCTTATTAGCCGGGGACAGTTCTATCACAACTCTTTACATTGCATAGGTTTATTTAGAAACGGTCTTAATTAGTTCTTTAGCACTGTCTCTACTAAAGACAGCGGATTTTAAGCCGCGTAGATAACAAGGGTCATATTTAAATTGCACAAATCTATGGCGGGATATCTGCACCGGCATATAATCTCTGCACCATAAGTTATTGCAATTTTTATCCGTATAGGGCAGAAGGGTAAAATCTATGCCATACTTTCTTAATATGCCGGTAAGCGTTTCAAAAAACGAAGGATATTCCTTCTTTAAATATTCTGCAAAATATACAAGATTGGCTTCCCGGTCGGTTATCATATTAGAAACTTCTTGCGTATGGGCAAGAAATCCAAAATCAACCCCTTGTCTAATACTTACTTTATCCGATATGCGGGAACGCTAGATTTACTCCTGCATTCTCTCACCGGGTAGCTCAGGTATTATTTACCTATTTTTCTATATTCTTCAACTTCAATCCTTACTTTCTCTTTTAGAGATTGAAAATCTTTTGCAAACTCGTCCTCATCATTAAAATCTCTATCTCTTAATAGATTATCATAAACTTGGCATAAGAAATTGTAATATTTTTTGTTTTGGGGGTCTAACTTAATAGCCTCAAGAAGGGATTCAGTACCTGTTCTTAAAGAGGTAACCCAAAACGTTGTAAGCATTAAGTATGATTTTTCATAAAGTAATTCTGCCTTTTCTTTATTCGTAAGTTTTTTATTCTGTAACTGTTCACAAATCTGCTCAAGCCTATTTGTTTCCTGGATATCCTCATCTATCTCTTGAGCAGATAAAGGACAAAAACTAATATTAATAAATAATAGCAATGCGATATTGATACTCAAAACTATTCTTGTATATTTCATAAAAATGTTTGCCTCATCTTCTTACCAAATATTTCAAACTTAACCTTTAAGGTGATCCGTTTTCAAATCAGCATTTTCGCCTTATTTTCTCTTTCTCCGACACAACTTATCTTTTAATATAATTTCTTCAATGCGAATCTGTCCGTTTTTATGTCAAAGTATAACTTCAAGAAGTATTTCCTAAGGGACACTCCATCATAACTTCATATCCATCAAAGCATTAAAAGGAAACGGTCCTGGTGGTTGCTCTTTAAATAGTTCGTTCCTTGTTTAAGATTCATCCCATGTGAAAAATATTTCTATAGTATATGTCGCAGTCATTGTTATAGATAACTTCGCCATCTACGATAATCGCATTAAATTGGACGCTTTTATCTGTGTTAGTAAATCCAATATACTCGGCGAATTTATCAAATATAGTAAAGTTATCGGTAGTAACCGTAGATATTGCTTCTTCGCGTATCTTGAGGCGGCTATAAAGAGTCACCTCAAGGGTCTTCTTTTCCTTCCGCCAATAATACTTTAACTCAAATTCATAAACGTCTTCTTTATTTGGAAATCGGGGACAGTTCTGTTGTAACTCTTTGATCATAAAGGACTTATTTAGAAACGGTTTTAATTAGTTTATTATATCAAAAAAATGCATTTAGCAAAACAGCGTATAACACAGCATAAAAGGTTCGTGCCCTGCGACACTCACCAAACCCAGCCCTTTTAAGGTTTGGTGTTGAAATATCACGGTTAAGTGCTAAGACATATCAATAGTTGTCTAACAGAGTCGCTGAAATAATAAAAAAGGGCTGGGCTTCTTTTATGCTGGGAACGTTATATGAAATCGTTGACTTCGGGCGTCAAAATGATAACATATAAAAAGGTAAATCTAGAGCTAAAATATAAGGAGGTGAAACTATGGAAAACATAAACCAAAAGAAAAACATGCCTCTTCTGGGCGATAACTTTCCAGAGATGAGGGTACAAACAACACAGGGGGTAATGGAATTACCAAAAGCCTTTGCAGGAAAGTGGTTTGTTCTATTCAGTCATCCTGCTGATTTCACACCCGTTTGCACTACGGAATTCGTTGCCTTTCA
>JAMWDD010000019.1 GCA_023818885.1 Candidatus Omnitrophota bacterium
TAAAGACGCCAAAAGCCCTGCACCATTGGGGAAGGTCCTTATCTTGATGATAAAACTAAAAAACCATGCGACATACAGAATGCCGAATATAGTTGTAGAAATATCCACGATTGCGCCAAAATTCTGCCTGCGGGCAAATTGTAACATTATGAGTATTACCAGTGCTGCGATGATAAATAAAAGTTCCCAATTCTTAGTCAGTTCAAACTTAAAAACTATGGAAAGCGGTATGGCGATGCCCGCGACCGTGCCAAAGTATTTATAAATCCTAATTCCTTTTTTTTCTACCATATTAAAAAATTCATTTAATCCTAAAACAGTCAAAATAATCACCACCGCTGCACTCAGCCAATAATTTAGAAGGGCAAGTATCGTCAAAACAATTAATAAGGTCCCACTAATAACTCTTTGGTTTAGTTTATCCATCTTCCTTTATTGCGCCAAAACGCCTTTCTCTTTTCTGATATATATTGAGCGCTTTTTTAAACTCTTCTTTCGTAAAATCCGGCCAGTATTTTTTAGAAAAATACAATTCTGCATAGGAAATCTGCCAGAGCAGAAAGTTGCTGATGCGTAATTCCCCGCTGGTGCGTATCAAAAGGTCGGGGTCAGGGATATCATCAGTATATAAAAATCTGGAAAATGCCTTTTCATCTATGTCTTCTAAGTTTAACTCTTTGTCCATAACCGCTTGAGTAATTTTTTTTACCGCATCCACTATCTCCTGCCGCGAACCGTAATTTAGGGCAAGGCAAAGTTTTAAGCCCTTATTATCTTTTGTCTTTTTAACCGCCTCTTGAATCCTTGCCCGAATCTTAGGCGAGAGGGGCACATCCCGACCGATAACCTTTAGGCATATATCATTTTTCATCAGGTCGCGAATATTATTCTTTAAGAAATTGTTTAAATATTTCATTAGCACATCTACCTCTTCTTTAGGCCGCTGCCAATTCTCCGTAGAAAAGACAAAAAGCGTCAAAACCTCAATACCTAGGTCAGAAGCGGTTTTTATAATTTCTTTAACCCGCTCAATCCCTTGGCGATGGCCGGCAAGTCGGGGGAGTCCCCTCTTACGCGCCCAACGGCCATTACCGTCCATAATAATTGCGACATGCCGGGGAAGATTATTTTTCATATTTGATTCTACTGATGTACTCTATAATCTATATCGGGAAATATATTGTCCTTATACTCAATATCCGCCAACCAATCTTTATCCAAAGAATTGGATTTTATCTCCTGATATAACCTCTGAAATCTTAAAATATGCTCTTTGGTACGCTTTATCGCATAATTAACATGTGTGCCAGTAGCCATGATAAATGCCCAGTCCGAACTCTGGGCTAAAAGAAGCTCTCTTAACGCCTGATTCAATGCCCTTTTTAAAAGACCATCTTCTACATTGGGGAACAATCTTACTAACTCGGTCATCTGGGATGAGGCCTGGTGGAGATGGCGGTAAATCCAATCATTAGAACCCTGCAGCCATACCTCGCTATAGCCCTTCCAACCCCAACTTGAAAGGGAAGGTGTAATTACTTGATTACGCGGATTTTCTAATAAATATTCAGAAGGCGTAATCATGCGAATCATGTCTTGGTTAAAGGCAAGTTTTCTAATAAGAAAATCCAACCACATCACGCCTTCATACCACCAATGACCAAATAACTCGGCATCGTAAGGGGCAGTAATAATCGGTTTTTTACCGAGTGCATCATAAAGAAATTCTATCTGGCGGTGGCGATTGAACATAAAATTTCCTGCATGCTCTGCTGCTTTTTGCCTTGCCAGTTCAGGATTGTAGGGCTGTTTATCATTTGTAGGGCCGGTAACGCGGTAATATTTAATACCCGTATTTATCCTTATCCCGTCAGGATGAATATACGGCTTTATATAGTCATAATCTAAATCAAAGCCAATATCGCGATAAAATTCGCGGTAATAATAATCGCCGGGGTATCCCTCGATGGAAGACCAGACCTGCTTTGAGGATTCCAAGTCCCTTCCAAAACAAGCCACGCCGGATTTACAGTATACCGGAGCAAAAACACCGTATTTAGGCCGCGGCGAGCCGTGTAATACCCCATGTGCGTCAGTAAAGAAATATCTTAAACCCGCCTCTTTTAATATCTCGTCATCACCCGGATTATAACCACATTCTGGCAGCCATATACCTTTTGGCCTGCGACCAAATACCTTCTCATAATGGCTGACAGCGGTCTTTACCTGCGCCCTTACCGAGGGTTTAACCACATCCATTAATGGAAAATAACCGTGGGTTGCCCCGCAGGTAATAATCTCTATCTTGCCTTGGTCTTGAAAATTCTTAAAGGCATTTACTAAATCGCGATTATAGCGCTCGAAGGTATTTCTTGCTTCGTAAAAGTTATTTAGATACATATGCGCAAGATGATTAAACTCAGGTTGCCAGCGCGTTCGTTCTACTTCCTTATGGGCTAACTCAATAAGCTTATTTATATGTTTGTTATAACGTTCCTGAAGCAGCGTGTCCTTTAGCATGGAAATCAATGTCGGCGTCAGAGACATCGTAAGACGAAAATTAACATTATCCGCATACAATCTCTCTATCATTCGGATAAGCGGGATATAGGTCTCAGTTATCCCTTCGTAGAGCCAATCTTCTTCAAGAAAATCTTCATGTTCAGGATGGCGCACAAAGGGAAGGTGGCTATGCAAAACTATACACAAATATCCTTTTTCCATCTCTGCCTCAGATAAATAAAACCTTATCTTAACTAATTCTTAAGAATTATTTTGTTTCTTTGGTAACGATGGGCGTGATGCTTCTCTCTTCCAATCCGTCTTTTGAAACTGCCTTTACGGGGATAACCTGCTTACCGTCAGGAAGAGCGAAACGTAAGGTAAATGTTCCATCGGAGCGCAAGGTAATGGGGCGGCCCTGAACCGTTACTTTTGCATCGGGTTCAGTTGCACCATAAACGATTAACTCTGTATTAACCACGAGCCAAAATCCGCGTTCCTTAATCTTCTTAACTGGACTGAAGCCCGGGGAAGCCAAAACACCAGAAGCGAATTCGCGTTTTAGTCTTTCTTCCCAAAGTTTCTTTATTCCTACCGGAGAACTACCCACACCAATACTCATTCCATAAAGGCGGGCGAATAAATCATCAGGAATCATCCATTCCTCATCCGTCAGCCAAGATGGCCCGTCCAAAGGAGTAGTAACTACATTGGAACGTTTGATAGTAATGAATCTCCCATCGGCTAACTTAAGCCCCAGGTCAACGCACCAGGATCTACCTGGCGCCTGTGTATCAATATACCAGTTATTCGCATCGTTGCCGATATCAATATCAAAAAAACGGTGGGCATTCCTGCCATCAAAAATAATAAAACTTACATCGTAGACGCGCAATGTCCTTTTTGCACTTTGGAATGCATCTTTCAATTGATAACTTAATCTCTCTAAGGTCGAAGGAGTTAATTCCCAATATGCATGCAACCACCAAGGGTCACGCGCCTGAACAATTATCTCGTCTTTACCATACCCGGCTGGCAATTCCCAAGGCATGGGTTGTTTTTGTGTAATGGCTGCTTCCGGACCGGTATAAAACTTTGACTCCTCCACCCTCACCCCTGCCTCTTCCATTTTAAAGCCCATCCCCGACTTTAATTCTTTAGTCCGTTTTTTGGATTTAATAAAAATTGATTTAGAAAGAGACCCCTTTTTCTGTCTTAATTTATTTTTTATCTTCTTCCATATACCCATCTCAGCACCTCCTTCAGTAAATCGGTTTATCACCCAGATTCACTGAATAAAAAAGGGGAAACATTCCCCTTATTTAAAAAACTATCTCTTCCCCACCTCGCTATCTCATCGTAAATCTATTTTCTTAAGGATTTATTTTTTACCAACGCTTCTTTTAAATCTTCTTCAAGGGCTTCTTTAAGTTTGGTTGTCTTTTCCAATTCTTCTTTAGTTTCCTCAAGCGTTTTTTCCAGGGACGCGCGCACTGCCTTTTCTTCCTCTAATCCCCGTTCTAAAGTTTTAATTTTTTCTTCTGCCCTGCCGATGGTTTTGTTAAATTCTGCCTCTTTGGCTTCCAAATCAAAACGCAAATTTATTTCCTTTGCCAAAGATATTTTTTGTCGATAGACCTGCCGGCCTAAACTTACCGTGGCAACAAAAAATATTAAATTTGTTATCACCAAGATTAAGATAATTTGATTTTTGTCAACTTCTTCCATAATTATCCTAACAATTTATTTTAAATTCTCTTCTGGTTCTGCTAATATTTCTTTTCCCTTCTGCTTGGCAAGTGTCGGCAAGATCACCACTTCTACCCTTCGGTTTAGACGCCTGCCTTCTTTTGTATCATTTGTGGCTACCGGTTTATATTCACCGTAGCCGATCGCAGAAATCCTCTCGGGGTTAACCCCCTTCTCATCCACCAAATAATGTAATACACTTAAGGCGCGAGCAGTAGATAACTCCCAGTTGGATTTCCAACCCGAATACTTAATCGGTTCGTTATCGGTATGGCCCTCAATACCAATATTAAACTGCGGCACATTTTCTACCAGGACCCTTGCTACTTTGTCCAGGATGGGATAGGCCTCATTTCTTATCTTTGCCTTACCTGAATCAAATAAAATATCCGCCACAAAGGTAATCACCAGGCCTTTCTCCAGCATCTCCAACCTTACCTCTTTATCCGCAATCTCTTTGGCTAATCTTTCTTCAAGCAGCCTCTTGGTGTTCTCTAATTCCTGCAGTTGCTGGGAGAGCGTTTCAATCTTTTCTATGTCCGAACGTCTGCCTTTCTGAAAGATAAATGTGCATCCTGCCAAAGTTATGCTTAAATAAATCACCAAAATCGGCTTAATCATCTTCATAATTTATCCTCCCCAATCGCCAACTCGATACAAAACGCATCCCGCTCTTTCGTAAATTATTTATAACATAAAAAGAAGATGTGGTCAAGAAAAAATCTTCGGTTAAAGAAACAGGGTTTCGTCGCGATGCGAACCTACGGAAACTAAACAGACCTTAACCCTTAATGTATCCTGAAGCCAGCAGATATAATTTTGGGCATTCCGGGGTAATTTCTTGTAAGACCTTATGCTACTTATACTTTCGTTCCACCCCGAAAGTTCTTTATAAATAGGCGAGGCATTCTCAAGCACCTCCAGGTCATAAGGATAATCTTTAAAAATCTTTCCTTTATATTTATAGGCAGTGCAAATCTTAATCTTCTCCAAACCATCCAACACATCCAATTTCATTATGGCCAATTCAGATATACCATTTATCATACAAGCATGTTTTACCATCAAAGCGTCAAACCAGCCGCAGCGCCGGGGCCTGCCCGTCGTTGCACCGTATTCTTTACCTTTTCTGCGGATGAAATTCTGAAAGGCAGGAGCAAATTCCGTGGGAAATGGCCCTTCTCCTACGCGGGTGGTGTAGGCCTTGGCTACGCCAATTACTTTATCGATAAAACCTGGAAAAATACCGCAACCTATACCTGCTCCTGCCGCGATTGCGGAGGAAGAAGTCACATAAGGGTAGGTGCCAAAATCAATATCTAAGAATGTGCCTTGCGCGCCTTCAAAAAGAATGGATTTTTTTAATTTTATCGCCTTATTTATCAAAAGAGCCGTATTGGAAATATATTTTTTCAATACCTTGCCATAATTAAGATACTGCCGGTACAATTCCTTGAAAGAAAATCCCGGATGGCGATAAACCTTTTTAAATATCTCATTTTTTTCCCTCAGATTATCTTTTAATTTATTCTCTAAAACGCGCGGATTCAAAAGGTCAATCATTCTAATGCCACAACGATTTATCTTATCGGCATAACAGGGGCCGATGCCCCTGCCGGTAGTACCAATCTTACGAAATCTCTTTGTCTCCCTCAAACCATCCAAGATACGATGATAGGGTAAAATTACATGAGAAAGTTCGGAAATCTTTAAACGGCCCTCTACCTTCACAAAATGGCGTTTTAAATTGTCTATTTCCCTAATAAGTATCTCCGGGTCAACCACCACCCCATTGCCAATAATACAAACCTTATCCTTGCGGAGCATGCCTGAAGGAATGAGATGAAAAATATATTCTTCATTATCAACGACTACCGTGTGGCCGGCATTACTCCCTCCCTGGTAACGGACAACATAGTCACAATTATCAGAGAAGATATCAATGGCTTTTCCTTTGCCCTCATCTCCCCATTGGGTACCCACAATCACGGTATTCATGGCACCATCGTAAATATTTTTTTGGCAATCTCGGGGTATTTAGCAATAAATCTTAACTCATCATCTACCAAAGGTTTCTGGTTATGGACATTGGCATAACGCACCAATTCCAAAATCTCGGTTGCTTGGCGGTCGTCCTTAAAAGCAATTTCCAGGCGTTCATAAACATTCCGAAAGCCCTTTATGCCGGAATATTCCCCGGCAGTAATTTTTCTTCCCGTCTCAATGATTTCCGGCTCGCCCCTGCCTAACTCTTCAAAATCATAGAGTTCATAATTGCGCCGGTCTTTTAAAGCTCCGTCAGCATGAATCCCTGATTCATGGGCAAAGGCATTGGCACCCACACCCGGCTGATTTATAGGTATAGGTACGCCAAAAGCGTAAGAGGCGTATTTACAAATCTTCCAGCTCATTTTTAAGTTTATTCTCTCATCAAGTTGATAACCTTGCATGCCACTACCGTATTTTATCGCCAGAATTACCGAAACTAAATCCGCATTTCCCGCGCGTTCACCCATACCATTGACGCAGGTATTTATAAAGGCATCGCAACCCGCATCATTTGCCGCTTTAGCCCCGGCAACTGAATTTGCAACAACCATACCCAAATCATTGTGGCAGTGGATCTCAATGGGTAATTTAACTGCTTCGGCAAGGAGCCTTATCCTTTCGTATATTGTAAATGGGATATCGTAACCTAAAGTATCGCAATATCTAATTCTCTCTGCACCCGCATTCTTTGCACAAGTAGCAAACTCAATTAAATAATCCATGCGTGTGCGCGAGGCGTCTTCCGCATTGACGCCAATACTCTCTGCGCCCATTTTTTTTGCCTCTTTAACTGCCTCGGTCATCTCTTTTATTACCGAGGCATGATCAAGTTTTCCTTTAAACTTATGGATAATCATCTGATCGGAGGTAGAGATGGATAAATTAACATGTTTTAATTTAGGCACTGCCTTGAAAGCAAATCTTACATCCTCTTTTGTTGCGCGCAGCCAACCTCCTAACCTTATAGGTGAAAGGACCCCTCTTTCTGCTAATTCTAAGTTAGCATTCAAATATTCTTTCTCGTGGCGAGTAACTGGAAATCCGAATTCGGATTGAAAAATCCCCATCTCATTCAAGTATAAATTGATCATCGTCTTTTCTAATTTTGAAAGGCAAATCCTGGAGGTCTGCACCCCATCGCGATTGGTAACATCGATTATGTAGATTTTAGGTTTTGTTCCCATATTTTCACCTCTAAATTATTTATTCGCTTCCATTATTCTCTTTAACTCTTCAGCCGAGGGATTCAAGCGGGAGCTAAAAATCTCCTGATTGCTTAATAGATAGGTAGGGCCGGTGGTAATCAATAATTCTTCATTTAAATTTATATTTTCTTTTAATAGTTCCTTGGCTTGCTGACTTTTGGCACAATTTTTTATTTTATTTATATCCATCTCCCTGGCACAATCATCCCACCAAGAACTTTCTATATTTTTAGCCCGACAGATCAAATAATCAAGTGCCTTATCCGGATAATCTTTCATTATGCAAACTGCCCGTAAATCCTCTTCTAATTCTTTTGTCTCATGTGGGCAAGAAAAAGTTTTATTTTCCACATCTTCAACGACTAAAAAGTGAATCTTGGGCTTATAGGGTTTGGCCCTTTCTAAAAGCTCAGCCGTATTTTTATCAAACAAACTGATAAATAAATCAAATGTAGCAGGCGTCCTTTTCCTATCCGCAAGATAGGAAATGCCGATAATCTCTGGTTTGACTAAATAATAGTTACCTTTCTGCACCACCTTTTCTTTAATAACTTCAAAACTTTCTTCTTTTTCTATATCTTTACTCAAAATAAAAGCCGGCAGAAAACTTATACCCAAATCTTTTATCAATTGTCTAGCCGGGCTGGATTCATAATCCAGATATTTTACCTCTACATCTACATTTCCCAAATAAGTTTTAAGCAGATTGAGTTGTCCTTCTATATTACAGGTCAAACAAACTTTGGGTTTTATTACCATCAAGGATACTTTTGGTATTTCCACAAACACGCACTCGGCATTTAGCTCCGCGGCATTCTTACATTGACCGATAGTTCCTGCCTTGCCAAGACAATCGCGGTTAGAAAAGCATTTTGGTAGAATCGCTAAGATTTTAGGGTCATCTTTTATCTCACTGGATAAACGTATCTCCTCTGTCTTATAATCAGTGATTTTTTTCTCCTTTAGATTTAAACGGACGAGGCCTAATCTACGCCCTTCTCTGACTGCTTGCAAAACTATCGTTGCGCCGATTTTATCTATAATCTGCTCTTGATGGGTAGGTGGAGTAATCAATATATTTATCTGGGGGAATTCTTTTATTAAATCCCGTTCTTCTCCGAGCAAAAAATTGGTAAGCAATATCACTAAATCTACGTTCTCTTTCTCTATCTGGCTAAGCACAGATTTTAACGCTGTCCGGGGTTCAGATACTTCAAGATCTGGCACCCTGTCTTTTACCTGGGGAGCAGTCAGGGCCAAAAGTGCTATCTTTAAACCGCCTATTTTTTTTATAAGATAAGGGGCAACCTTTTCTATCTTTAAATTAGAGGATAAGAAGGGGAGATTGATATTCTCTATCTGCTCTTTCAGAAAATCCTTACCAAAATTAAATTCATCCATTCCCAATGCTACGGCATCGTATTGCATAAGCTTAATCGCCTCTAAATTTATCAACGTGCGTTTCTTATCCAGTTCAGGATTCTGGCGGGAAAAATCTAAGGGACTGCCTGCAAAAATATTTCCTGCATCGAGCACTAAGAGGTTGGGATTTTGTTTTCTCAATTCTTTAATCTTAGTAGCACGACGTGCAATACCCCCATCTGGTTCTGCTGGACAATGACAAGGATATAAGGCGCTCCTTGTATCAGCAGTATAGACAATGGTTATTTCCTGGGCAAGGGCAGGACTTAAATAAAAAAGGCATAGCCACAAAAAAATTATTTTTTTCATTGCTACCTCTCTTATTTTAAATTTCTTTTTCTGCGGCGCAATTATAGTTTTTGCCTTTGGCAAAAGCGAAAGAACTAAAAAATAAAAGAAAAAAGAAATATCCTTGCGCCCTCATTATATCTTTATATCTTTATTACTTTAACCGAAAGGATATTTTCTAATTTTTTTATATTCTGTAGTATCTCTTCGCTCAGCGGGTTATCAACATTCAAAACAGTTATTGCCCTTCCTCCGGGCTTTTCCCTACCAAAGGTCATGGCTGCAATATTTATATTGTGCCTTCCTAAAAGGGTACCGATATTTCCAATTATCCCCGGCCTATCCCAGTTATGCACTATCAGCATTACACCTTGTGGGGCAATCTCAACATAGTAATCATTTATTTTAACGATACGTGGCTGTTTATTGCTGGAGAGGGTGCCGGAAAGTGAGTAGATTCCTTTATCCGTCTTAATCTCTAAAGAAATTAAATTTACAAACTCTTCTTCTTTAGATAACCTTACCTCCTCAATTCTGATACCCCTTTCCTTGGCCAGACGCAGGGCATTAATAAAATTTACGGTATCTTGCAATATCGGCGTCAGCAGACCCTTTACCAAAGCCAAGACCAAAGGCGATACATCCTGCTGGCTAATCTCACCCGTATAAGTTATCTTTACCTCTTGAATTCTGCCTTCGCTTAACTGACAACCAAACCCGCCCATCTTCTCGGATAATTCAATGTAGGGTTTCAGCATCTTATAAGATTCTGGATCCACCGATGGATAATTAGCAGCATTTCTTATCCCTTTACCTAAAAGGGCATCACGCACAACTTCGGCAATCTCAACCGCCACATTAACCTGCGCCTCTTCCGTAGAAGCGCCCAGATGCGGCGTTAAAACAACATTATTTAACTTCAATAATTCTGAGTCAGGAGGTAATGGCTCTTTTTCAAACACATCTAATGCTGCACCGGATACCCGGCCTTCTTTTATTGCCTTGATAAGTGCACCCTCATCAATAATCCCTCCCCGCGCACAGTTAATAATCTTCACTCCTTTTTTCATCAAGGCAAATTGTTTATCGGAGATCATGTGTCTTGTCTCGTCTGTAAGGGGAGTATGCACACTGATAAAATCGCTTCTTTTCAATAAATCATCTAACTCTACTACCTCCACCCCCAATCCCTCGGCAATCTCTCTTGATAAAAATGGATCATAGGCTAACACCTTCATCCCAAAGGCCAAGGCACGGCGCGCAACCTCTGAGCCGATTTTGCCCAAACCCACAATACCCAAAACTTTATTATATAACTCCACTCCCATAAATTTTGTCCGCTGCCATTCGCCCTGCTTTAAAGATGCGTCTGCCTGAGGGATATTGCGGGAAAGACTCAAAATCAAACTCATCGTATGTTCGGCCGTAGAAATGGTATTGCCTGCCGGTGTGTTCATCACAATAATTCCCTTTTGCGTGGCTGCCTCCAAATCCACATTATCCAGACCAACGCCTGCGCGGCCGATTATTTTTAAACGGTTTGCCGCCGCGATTATATCTTTTGTGACCTTGGTAGAACTCCTCACCAAAAGGGCATCGTAGTCCTTAATCGCCTCTTTTAACTCTTCAGGCTTCAGGCCGGTCTTTACATCAACCTGAAAATCATTGACCTCTTTTAATATTTTTAACCCCTCTTCTGATAAAGGGTCGCTGACTAATATCTTCATAAAACACTCCTTTATTTTAAAAATACCTCTTCTGCAGCCTGTAGCCCCTTTCCTAATTCAAATTTATAACCCATCTGATGTAATACTTTCTCCAGGCACGAGATACAAAGAATAATATCAAACTCATTGATGTAGCCCATATGGGCAATGCGAAAAATTTTACCTTTTAATTCTGCCTGCCCGCCGGCAATCGTAACGCCGTAGGTATCGCGCATCGTCTTAACCAACTTTTCACCATCTATACCCTCGGGTACTTTTACTGCCGTCACTGCGTCAGAACTGGCTTCGGGTGCAAATAACTCAAGACCTAAGGCGAGCATGGCTTTGCGGGTGGCTTGCGCCATTTTCTTGTGTCTTGAAAAAATATTTTCTAAACCTTCCTGTTTAATTATATCTAGCGCCGCCTTTAAGGCGATAATTGTGGTGATTGCAGGCGTAAAAGGTGTATCAATCTTCTCCCAAGCCTTCTTTGCCAATCTTAAGTCAAAATAGTAGCGGGGAGATTCCGCCACTTCAACCAATTTATAGGCCTTTTCACTCACACTGATAAAAGCCAGGCCAGGTGGTAACATCAGGCCTTTCTGCGAGCCAGAAACTACCACATCTAAAGACCAGTTATCGGTCTGTAAATCTAGGGAGGCCAACGCACTAATGGCATCCACCACCAAAACCGCATTTGTGGCTTTGACAATCTCACCAATTGCCTTCATATCATTGCTTACTCCCGTAGATGTCTCACAGGCAGTTACAAATACCGCTTTTACTGCGGGGTCTTGTTGAAGTAATTTTTCGATTTCTTTTGGCTCAACCGCCTTGCCCCACTCCACCTTGATTACTTTTGTATTGATGCCATAACTCTTACATATCTCTGTCCATCTTTCGCCGAATTTACCGCCTTCTACCGTTATTGCAGTATCGCCAGGGGATAAAAGATTTGCTACCGCTGCCTCCATCGCACCAGTTCCGGAAGAAGTCAAAATAAAAACATCGTTTTTGGTCTTGAAGACATATTTAAGACCTTCCGTTACCTCTTTTAGTATCGCCTGAAATTGGGGGGTGCGATGATGAATTATCGGCTGCGCCTGGGCTGCACAAACCGCAGGCGGTAGAGGCGTTGGACCAGGGGTTAAAAGGTAATTCTTTTCCATCGTCTAAGTCCCTTTCTTCATTTAAAGTTATTTTCTTTTCCCAATAATTACTTCATCAATAATGCCATAGGCCTTTGCCTCATGGGCAGACATAAAATAATCGCGGTCGGTATCTTTCTGAATTTTTTCTAAGGGTTGCTTTGTATGGAGGGCAAGTATCTCATTTATCTTATCGCGTAATTGCAAAATCTCCTTGGCATGACGTGAAATATCCTCGGCTGCGCCCTGAATTCCACCCCACGGCTGGTGGATCATTATGCGCGAGTTTGGCAGGGCAAAACGCTTACCCGGACTACCCGCACAAAGCAGTAATGCCCCCATGCTCGTGGCCTGACCCACACAATAGGTAGCCACATCGCATTTTACAAACTGCATGGTATCATAAATTGCCAGACCGCTGGTTACCGCGCCGCCGGGTGAATTTATATAAATATTTATCTCTTTACTTGAATCTTCCATCTGCAAAAAAAGCATCTGGGCAATCACCAAGTTTGCCACATTATCATCAATAGCAGTGCCAATAAAAATAATCCGGTCTTTAAGGAGCCGTGAATAAATGTCATAAGCCCGTTCATAACCCCGCGGATTCTGCTCAATCACCATCGGAACCAAGGTCTGCATCTTAATATCCATTTATCACCTCCGTCTTAGGCGTTTCATCCTTTATCTTTTATTTCCCAGTGTGCCTGACTCAACAAAAACTCTAATACCTTTTGCGGCATTGAATTATCCAGTGCGATATTTTCTCTTTTGGCGATTTCCTCTAAAATAAGATAAATCTTAACCTGTCTTTCGGCTTCTGGTCTTAATCTTTTTGTGATATTTTCTTCTTCTGCCTCAATTTGCTCCTTAGTTAAACCGCGCATCGACAAATCAATTTTTGTATGATAGACCAAATCTTTTAACTGGCGTTCTACCATGGACTTTGGAATTCCAAAGTCCGCATCTTTTAGGAGTTTTTCAATTATTTGCTTCTCTAACTGATTGCGTCGCTGACTTTCTTTCTGAACGTATATACTGTGTCTTAAAGATTCTTCCAATTCTGCCACATTTATATAACCAATACCCCGGGCTAAATTATCATCAATTTCTTTTACCTTCTTTATCTCCTTAATATTCTCCTTGGCCTTATCTAAATCTTCATCTTTTACTTCAATTTTATTATAATTTATCTTGATACCCTTGTAATCCTTCAGTTTTATTTCCGGTTTAACTTCCACCGTGGCCTTAAAAGACAAAAAATCACTTCTCAGTTCTACATCCTGTATTTCCGATAACTGGATTACCTCCATCTTTTCATTTTTAATTGCCTCATCACAAATAGCCGGAATCAATTCTTTCAAAACCCTTTCGTTGGCTAAATTAGAATGGTGCCTCTCCAGTATATGGCGCGGCGCCTTGCCGGGCCTAAAACCCGCAACCTTAACTTCCTGTGCCAATTTGGCATAGACCTCATCAAATTTTTTTGTGATTACTTCACCGCTTACTTCAATACTAATTTCTCTTTTATGCGTATCAATTTTCTTAACCGAGGTTTTCATTGCTCACATCCGAAATTTTTCGCCCAAATAAATCTCTCTGGCCTGCGGGTTATTAATCAATTCCTGGGCAGTGCCAGAAATCAAAATCCTGCCTTCGGCAATCAAATATGCCCTATCCGTGATGGACAGCGTCTCTCTTACATTGTGGTCGGTCAAAAGAATACCCAATCCTTTCTGTTTTAATTCCTGTATAATCTCCTGTGCTTCATTCACAACAATCGGGTCAATCCCGGAAAAGGGTTCGTCTAAAAGGATAAAAGACGGGTCAGTTGCCAGCGCCCGCGTGATTTCCAGCCGCCTGCTCTCGCCACCCGACAATGTATAGGCCTTGTTTTTAGCCAGGTGCGCGATATTCAATTCCTGCAATAACTTCTCTAACTTTTTCTTTCTTTCTCGCCGACTGAGCGGCAAGGTCTCTAAAATCGCATTGATATTTTCTTCCACGGTGAGTTTCCTAAAAACCGATGGCTCCTGAGAAAGATAACTCATGCCAAAACGCGCCCGTTGATGGATGGGTAAATTCGTAATATCCTGGTTATCAAAAATAATCCTGCCTTTATCCGGACGCACAATGCCCACAATCATATAAAAAGTAGTCGTCTTTCCCGCGCCGTTCGGCCCTAAAAGCCCGGTAATCTCACCGCGCTTGACCACCAAATCAACACCCTTGACTACCTGTCTTCCATTATAAGATTTATAAAGGCCCCTCGTCTCAAGGAGATGCATTTAATCCCTCAGTAGAATAAATCACCAATTTCGGTTTTCCCGTAAGAATTATCTTTTTATCTTTTGCCAAATAAGTCGCTTCCTGGCTATAAGATGTATTCTCACCCCGCACAATCTTGACATTACCCTTCGCCACTATTTTATCTATGCCCGCCATGCCCTTTGATTTTTCATCTTTAGCCGGATTAAAATAAACATCCATAACATCGCTATAAAGCTGCATCGTCCCATCATCAACCGCTACTTTATTCTTAAAAACCGCCAGATTCTTCTCATAATCCACCTCCAGTGGGCCGTCGCAGGTAATAAAAATCTTTCTCCCTAAAGTATCATTCTTAGGAGAATTTTCTTCCTCCGCTTTAATCTGGACCTCTACGTCTTTCTGGAGACTAAACTTTTTTAGGTTTGGCTGTGCCTCTGCTCCTTGCCCGGCGGCAATCATATTTTGACGTTCTAAGTTTACCGTATCTTTAGTAGAAACGATTTCGGTCTTCCTATCCCAATCTAAGGAATCGGTGACGAGCTTTGCGCCTTTAGTGGTAGTGATAACCACATTCTTCTCCAGGTGTATTTTATTCTGACCTCTATCAAAACTTCCTTCATCCGCATTTAAATTTACGGTTTCTTCCGCCCCATACACAGAAGCAGTTATCTGGGTTAACTTCACGATATCCGACAATATATCGGCAGATTTACCACTTATTTCCCAAAGTTTTTTCCCTCTCTCCCCATAACTAACCAGATTAAACTCTGAAAGCTGCTGTTCTGTAGTCTGTTCCTGCGCCTGCAATGTAAGGCCTGCCGTAAAAAACAGAATAAAAACTATTATTATGCGCTTTATCTTCATATCTATATCCCTTTTAAATATCTAAAGATGGGATTTAAATGCAGCCATAATATAGTATCACCTCTTGCCAAGATGTCAATTAAAAATTGAAATATAGATGCCTTCTTGTCTGAGTGGGAAGACGCCTCTTTATTGATAGGGCTTAAGGACGGCCTGCCACTTTCCCTGGGCCTTAAGGATTAATTCCGCGACCTCTCTGACGGCACCCCTGCCGCCCGTCTTTCGGGTTATATAATGACTTATCTTTTTAATTTCTGGACAGGCATTAGCCACGGCAATCGCCAGACCCACTCTCTTCATCAGGCCTAAATCAACTAAGTCATCGCCCACAAAACAAATCTGGTCTTTGGCGACTTTATATCTTTTAATTATCCTTTCCAAAACTCTTGCCTTATCCGCTACATTCTCGTACACCTCATCCACCTGCATATCTTGGGCGCGTGGTCTTATGGTCTTTGAGCCCTTGGCAGTAATTAAAATTGTATTTATACCTGCTTTCTTTAAAAGATACACCCCTAAACCATCGTGGACATCAAAGAATTTTAAATCGCGACCCCGGCTATCGTAAATAATCCGACCATCGGTTAAAACTCCATCCACATCCAGCAATAATAACTTAATCTTTCTAAATCTCTGTCTTAATGTCATTTTTTAATGTATCTTAAAACCGCTAAATCCCATAAAAGCCAAACTCATCAAAGAGGCAATCACAAAGGCCAAGGGCACCCCCTTCATTACCTCTGGCACATCTGTAAGTTCAAGTCTTTCCCTTATTCCT
>JAMWDD010000117.1 GCA_023818885.1 Candidatus Omnitrophota bacterium
GAGCCAATCCTTCTGCGCTAAATCCGGTGGATAAAAAACGCCATCTGCCCAGTGCGTATAAAGCCATCCACTTGTGCCTAAAAAAATTTTACTCATTTTAAAGTTGCTGGACGACAGACCTTGCGAATTTTGCGAGCATATCGCACTCTATATTCAGTTTATCTAAGGGCCTTTTAAACTTTAGAGTGGTATTATTTAAGGTATGGGGGGTGATGCCAAGAGAAAAAAAATCTTTTTTCTTATCCATAACAGTCAAACTTATGCCATCCACTGCTACGGAACCTTTCCTAATGATAAAATTCATAAATTCAAGAGGAATCTTTATTTCAAAGACAAATCCTCCGTTATCCGGGTATCTATCTTTAAGCAAGCCTACACAATCAATGTGTCCGCTTACCAAATGCCCGGAAAGCCGTCCGCCCAATTTTAAGGCACGCTCAAGATTGACTACCTCATTTATCTTAAGCCCCGCCAGATTGGTTGCCCTTAAAGTCTCTGGTATTACCTCAAAACTCAAAGAACCCTGCTTTTTATCAACCACAGTCAAACAAACGCCATTTACCGCAATGCTTTCACCTCTCTTTGTATCGGTTAATACCTTCTGGCAACTGATTTCTAATAAAGAGATATTACTTTTTCTAAGAAGGCTTTTAACTATCCCCAATTCCTCAATGATTCCGGTAAACATATATACCGCTACCCTCTGTGGCCTTCTGCACGGCAACTTCTGCGCAATGCATCAGCTTTTCCCCCGTATCCACCGGCGTATCCGGAAAAACGACGATGCCAAAGTTAAGTTTTAATTTTAAAGCCGCTTCAATATTTTTCCTTAACTTCTCCGCATAAATCAACGCCCCCCTTTCCTTGATCCCCAAAAGAAGGATAGCAAAACCCTGTTTATGTCGGGCAAGGAAATCGGATTTACGCGAAGACCGTCTAATTATAGCGGCTATCTCTTTTAATTGCGTACTGGCGCTGATAATGATAACTGTAAAATTTATTGGCTGGCGCAATGCGCGCCGGAATACATCTTTAACTCGAACCTCAAAATACCTCTCTATAAATAAACCAGTTGAATCATCAAGCAGGGCCTGATTTTTTAAGCGGAGACCGTTAATAAAATAAAAGAAATATTTATAAAGATTTACACCTAGATATACCGCAAAAATAATAAAAACCCAACGTAAATAATTTGATAAAGGGTGAAAACTCAAAGTAGAGATGAATATTAAGAAGATAAATAAATAGATAAAACCCAAGGCGGCGACTAAACCCTTTATCAAAGAAAAGCGATAAATAAAGACCCCGGCAAGTGCTAACAGTAATACTGATGCGATAAGGCGCAACTGATTACTTTTATTTTGCAGAAAGAGAAAAGATAAAATACAGATGAGAATCAAAATAACCGAGACCCTTAACATATTATTGCGCTTAGAGTTATGCATAAAATTAAGTTTAGCACTCTTTCCCAACATTATCAAGCATTTGTTATGGAGGATTAACGGCTTGTACTAGCGATGATATTCTATCCTGCCTTCAATCAAGATATCATTATCTATTTTTTTAAAAACCATATCTTTGAGAACCGGCGCCTTGATTAATTGCCTTATCCCTTTTCCTTCTACAGAACTAATCGCTTCCCTGCCACCAATAATCTTAGGACTAATAAAAAACATTACTTTGTCTACCAAGGCCTCATCAAATAAAGAACCGATTAATGTTCCTCCGCCTTCAACCAGTATATTGGTAATTTCCATCTTGGCTAATTTTTTCATCAAATCATACAGATTTACCTGGCCGTTTACCTCTCTTACCTCTAAAATGGTTGCCTTCTGGGAAAGAATCTGACGATTAGCCGGCTCTTGTCCGCGGGGACTTTTTAAAGTGGCGATAATGACTTTGCCCTCAGACTGAAAAATTTTGGCATTTTGGGGAGTACTCAGGTGACTATCAACGATAATACGTAAGGGCTGTTTTTTGGCAAAACCCGGTAAGCGGCAAGAAAGTAAAGGGTCATCTCTTAAAATGGTATTTACCCCTACCATTACCGCATCAAAATACTGTCTTAATCGATGGGCATAATTTCTGCTCGCATCAGAAGTAACCCACTTAGAATCGCCAGTTGAGGTGG
Source organism: Candidatus Omnitrophota bacterium (assembly GCA_023818885.1). GTDB lineage: Bacteria > Omnitrophota > Gorgyraeia > Gygaellales > JAMWDD01 > JAMWDD01. The sequence goes on from JAMWDD010000117.1 coordinate 2,132, forward strand.
CAATCTTACCATCTAAAGATTGGGCTACTTTCACCGTAACATAAGGTATCTTTTGAGTAATATATTTTATAAATACTTCATTGATTTCTCTTAAAACATCTTCGCGAAAGCCGCATTCAACGCTAATTTTATTTTTGCGTAATATCTCAATCCCTTTGCCATTATTTAGGGGATTGGGGTCGCGCATCCCAATAACTACCTTCTTAATCTTGCTTTTGATTATCCGGTTTACGCAAGGCGGCGTCCGGCCAAAATGAACACAGGGCTCCAAGGTCACAAATAAGGTTGCGCCTTCCGCGCGCCTGCCTGCCTCATCCAGCGCAATAATTTCCGCATGGGGTAAGCCGGCCTGCTGATGATAACCCTCACCCACAATCCGACCATCCTTGACCACCAACGCTCCCACTAAAGGATTGGGAGAGGTCTTACCCTTTGCCTTTAAGGCAAGTTTAATTGCCCTCTCCATATAATAGTTATTATCCTTCATCTCTAAATGAACCTTTGTTTTTCTTCTTTTAATTTCTCTACCAGTTCATAAGGTATCTTTACACAACCTATAGAAATCTCGGGTTTTACCAAACCATGGTAATCTGAGCCACCCGTAGAAAGCAG
>JAMWDD010000118.1 GCA_023818885.1 Candidatus Omnitrophota bacterium
ACTAAAACAGAATTTAGTGCCTTACCCCCCACAAAGTTCACAATTATACTGGTAGGAATTAAAACCCTGATTGCACCAGCAATAATCACTGCCAAAACAAGATAGTAATTTAAAGCAAAGAATAACTGCCAAGATGTTTTCCATAGTTGAACTAACTTTTGCCTGAAATTCAGCTCTGCATAGCCTTTTGGCAAAATAAAACATCCACTCTGATATTTGTTATCGCCTCTTTCTATAAGACGCCATCTGCCATCTTTGGTCTGCTCAATTACGCCTATTTCATCAAGCTCATCAATCTTTGCTTTGTGTTCTACACCAATCTCTTCTAAACTAAGGCCTTCTGGTTTTGTAATTAATTTCATTGCGAGGTCATAAGCAAACTTCTGTAATTTTGGAGAGAGATTTGGCTGAACATATAGCTTTACGCGACGCCTTAGTCCTTTTTTCTTTTTCTGCCAGAAAGAGACAGTTAACCCCACTGACATCGCAATAGCAAATACAGAGATGACCCTGGCAATAGCCATCTTCTTGCCTAAAAGCCCAGCAGTCATAAATACTGTTGGCACATTAAGCATTGGCGCAGCAATTAAAAAAGCAAGTGTTGGTCCTAAAGGAACTCCTGACTCTACCATACCTGCTAATACCGGAACAATGCCACAGGAACATATAGGTATAACTGTGCCGGCAGTGGTAGCCATTAAGTTTGCGCCAAAGCCGCCGTAACCCATCTTGTGTTTCACTTTTTCCCAAGACACGAAAACAACCAGCCCTCCAGCAATAAACATGCCGATAATCCAGTAAGGCAGAAGCTCTACTAAAAGTGCCGCACCCTTAATAACGATATACCAAATCACTAAAGGGATATTCCAACTAAGAGGCGTAGCGATTTCTTTCACCCTCGCCTCTAATCCTGTAACACCTCTTTCTTGTAGTATGCCGGCTTTAAACAAGGCTGACCAAGATAGACTATGAGATGCAACATACCAGATGGCTAACACGTAAAGCACAATTACACAAATAAAACAAAACCATTCCTTTTTACCAAGTTTACCTTCAGACATAATAACTCTCTCTAAAATGGTGGTTTACAATGCGACTCTTTGCTTTTTTTGACAGGCTTGTAGATATAATCTTCTAAGAACTTGTAGGCGGCATCTTTATCCTTATCAAGAATGATCCCGTCGAGCTCTAAGATTTGCCTTTGATCTAATATTATTGTTACTTTCTCATCAAGCATTCTAAATCATCTCCTTATCGTGGTTAACTTTTCAAGCGGTTTAACCACACATTTTTTCATATTAGCAAGGTCTTTTTTAAATAAATCGTGTCTTTTGGTAAAGTATTCTTTCAAATATGTATGTATGACTCTTTCCAGTTCATTCCTTGGGTTAGTTAAAGAATAGAATATCCATAATCCCTCGCGGCGGCCTTGGACTAGGCCTGCATTCCTTAGCACATTAAGATGTCTTGATACCTTTGCCTGCGCAAGACCCAAAGCCCATTCAATTTGACAGACACAAAGCTCTCTTTCGGATAATAAAACCATTATGCGTAGTCGCATTTCATCGGATAAAGCCTTAAATAGATTCAGCTCCTCTTTCATAGATTATTTCCTTTATATAACCGTAATCGATTACACATATATAATATCCAAAATAAAAAGAATATCAACAAATAAATTTTAAAATTTTTATATCCTTATTCTCTGCAACTCCCGTTCGGAAATAGACAGAGTCGTAATAACCTTGAGGCTATCCTTAGGTATTTGTTTATAGGCAATTTCTAGTTTTTGAGTTCTGTCTCCATCACTGTACCGGGCAATGATAGTGGAAGCCATATGAAGATCTTCCCAATTAAACTTTCCTCTACCAATTCCCACCGGACCATTTACTCTAAGAGGGTAAAAACAGAAGTCAGTATCTTGGACTAAAAATAACAATTTTCTATTTTCTTCTTCGTTTCTGCCTACAACCAATTTTGCTTCAGAAGATATACGAAAATATCTGCCTGTCTTTAAAAGATTAATGTCATTGATACTAAAGTCTGGCTTAAACTTCATCAAATCCCGCATTCTCCTGGCAAAGCCCGGATCAGTCAAAAGGCAACCTCCTGCTGGGCAAGGATAATCATCAATATTTAGATTCTTAGCAAGATTAATCTGTGGTTTTCGGGAACGGCCTTGCATAGATAAAAGTTTTTCTCTATCAACCAAGCCTTCTTTCTCGGGAAGCGAAGGTTTAAGCAATTTTGCTGAAAGTGGTCTTACGATAAGTCCCTCTAAGCCGCTATCTCTTTCTATAATTCTCATTGCCTCTTTTCTTTGAGACATTGGCCGTTCACCCAAAACCTCTCCGGTAATCAAAAACTGTGCTCCAACTTTTCTCATATACTGGCCTGCTTTTTTAAACATGAGTATACGGCAATCAAGACATGGGTTCATATTACTTCCGTAACCATATTTTGGATTTTTAACTATTTCAAAATAATCTTTGCTAATTTCAAATACCCTAAGTTTAATGCCTAATTTATCTGCTGCAGACTTACTGGCAAGACATGTTTTTCCGTGGGCAGTACAAGTACAGAATACAGTCAAAAAGTTAACGCCTTCTACTTCTATGCCCTGCTCTAAAATAAGCCTTGTGGCCAATATACTATCTAAGCCGCCGGACAATAACGCTATTGCTTTAACCATTTTTAGTCTTGGAGTAGCTTATTCATATTTCCCGTCTTATATCCTT
>JAMWDD010000020.1 GCA_023818885.1 Candidatus Omnitrophota bacterium
AGCACAACCTATAATGTTTAAGATTAATAAAACTACCGCGCCGACACTCCAAACCCACTTCATTTATTTACCTCCTCTTTGTTTAAATTAGAAATTATCTTGGCGGCCAAATCAACACTGGCATTAGCGAGGGCCTCTTTTCCGCCGGTAATGACATCCGTATGCACGGTGCTGCCTATTGAATCTAAATAAGCAATCACCACGCCATCTTTAACCCGAATTAATTTTACGGTGACATTTGCAAAACAAGAACGCATATTTGAACCGAGGACATTGCTCCCTGCGGAAGCAACGGCTTTTCCTAAAACCACATAATCTACATTACTTAGTTTACCTAAACGCACCACATCTTTATCTTTCAAATCCACTACCCGCAAAGGCCGCTCTCTTTTAATAATCTTATTTACCACTGACGGCTCAATAATTTGATAACCGTGTTCTATAAGTAACCTCGCCAGATTAGATTCTATTGTAGAAAGGTCAACCTCACTTAACCACCAGCGAGTAGAAGGACCCTGGATATTTTGTTCGGAAATCATCAAAAGTATCTTTGTTTTTGGTTTTTCTTTCTGTGGTTGGGCAAAACTAAGAGCAGAAATTGAGACAAAAATCAAAGAAAAAATAAATAAGCGTCTCATGTTATTCCTTTCATTTCATTAAATTTTTTAAGGACTGGTGACTTCGGTTTTTAAGTAATCTTCTGAGACGGATAATTCCTCTCCTTCTCTTTCCACATATATTTTTCTTGCCAGATTCAGGCCTTCGGCGGTGACAATATAATCTATACTCACACTATCTTGGGGTTTTATCTCCCATAATGATTCTACATTCTCAAAGACCGTATCTTTATCTACATTGAAAATTAATTCTTTTTCTTCCAGGGTCTCTTCATCCAAGTAGTTAACTTTAATCTGGCTATTTTGGTAGTCAACCGAGACTACCTCTGCCCAAACCCACTCCATTTCCGTCAATTCTCCTTCTGTGCCTTCTTCCTGAGCCGGAGCCACTGATACAGCCAAAACCGCTACTGCCAGCGTAAAAGCAATAAACCATAATTTTTTAGCAATCCCCTCCATACACCCTCCTTAAATTAACTCTAATAAATTAGCACAACTTCTTTTTATTGTCAATATGCTCTTTTTGGCTAGTCTAGGGATTAAGCACGCCACCAGAAACAATTATCTTTAAGGCCTCTTCAACCCGCATCTCCAATAAAATTATATCTTTGCGCGGGACAACGACAAAATAGCCGGTGAGGGGACCGGGTGCAGAAGGGATAAAGACATTTAAGACATCTTCACTTAACGCATCCTTTACTTTCTGCGCACTTTCGTTGGTGATAAAGCCCAAAGACCAAATGCCTTTTCTCGGATATTCTACCAAAACCGCCTTTTTAAAAGCAATTTCTTTGGTGGAGAAAAAGAAATCCACGATCTGCTTTAGGGAAGGGTAAACATGCCGGATAAGGGGTAATTTTATCAGGGCTTTTTCTAATCCGCGCAGTAATCTTTTACCTAAGAATTGTCTTGCCAATATCCCGATAGTCAAGATGATGAGCAGGAATAAGACCAGACCTAGGCCGGGAATATAAAAGCCCCATCTTTGCTTTAAATGGACATTAATGAACCGACCTAAAAGATTATCACTAAAGGAAAAAAGCAAAAAAATAAGATAGGCCGTGCCAAATAAAGGAATGGCAACGGCCAAGCCCGTAAAGAAATACACCCGTAACTGCGTGAATATTTTATATAACATAAGAAGAACCCCGCCCTTTTAGTGCAAGGACGGGGTTACTGCTATCTTAAGGCATTATTTACTCTTTTGCGATGGCAAAGGTAATTAACGCGGCTAACAATAAGAAAGGCCCAACGCAACCCTTGACCAGAACCAAAAAGTCATAACGCCAGACCACAATCGCCCAGATACCTAATGCCAAAAATACTATCCCCAAAAGAACTTTGAGTAAAGTAGAAAGTATCTTTTTGCTTTCTTTTTCCTTAGTTTCTGTCTCTTTTACCTCTTCTGCCATTTAAACACCTCCTTCTGTCACCTGCTTTATTGCACCTGGTTTATTTTCCAGCGCCGATGAATCCAACCCCATTCTGCAGGATATTTTCGGATATACGCCTCAATGATATTGGTCAATCTCTGAATATTTACCTGTAGGGTTTGCGCGTAATCCTCTGCCTGTTCTAAACTCATTTCCGGCTCAAAAATAATTTTATGCGTATCATCCTTCTGCCGGATAATAAAACAGGGGAGAATCGCGGCTTTGGTGCGCAAGGCCAAAACCACCGGACCGGGTGCAGTAGCCGCCTTTGTGCCAAAAAAATCTACAAATACACCTCCTCCTGAGCCAAAATGCTGGTCAATCAAAAGAAATAACAGTTCGTTATTTCTTAATGTCTTAAGACATTTCTCTGTACATTCCTTTTGCGGCTTACTGTAGATAGTTTTAATCCCCATCTGGCTGCGTTTTTTATAAAAGAGTTTCTCTGCTTGCGCATCGCGCATAAAACGCATCACGCCGCTTACCTTGTATCCTTCCAGACTTAACCGGCAAAGCATCAAAGGAAAATTGCCAAAGTGGGCAGTTACCAAAATCACACCCTTACCCTTTGCTAATGCCTTATCCAGATACTCCCTTCCTTCTAAATCTACCCTTTTTTTTAAGAGGGCGGGTTTTTCCATCAGATACATTAATTCCAAACCGGATTTACCCATAAACCGGAAGCAATCCAAGGCAATCCTTTTTATCTGACCATTGGATTTTTCTCTACCAAAGGCAATCCCCAAACTCTCCAAGGCAATCCTGCGCTGTTTTCTGGCCAGACGATAACCAAGGATGCTAAAATTATTGCCCAGAAAATAGATTAACTTAAGCGGCAGCAGCCTGCATGTCAAAGAACTGAGCAACAAAGCGATATAACCGATGCCTCTTTTTATGCGCGTAAAAAATTTTTTGCGGTCCATTAAAATAAGTAAAAAAATTATAACAAAATTAGCATTGATTGCAAGCAAAATCTGGTAGCCCCAACCGGATTTGAACCGGTGTTTCATGCCTGAGAAGCACGCGTCCTAAACCAGGCTAGACGATGGGGCCGCTATAAAATCAAAGGTATTTTACTTGCCCAGAGAGGTTCAGTCAACAAATTTATTGCCCCCCTCCCCAGATTATGTTATTATTTTTTTATGTCACTGTGGGTAGGTGTGGGTACCAGCACGAACAAAGAGCCGGCGCTGGCTGCAGCGGAGGCCCTCGAGAAAGCTCGGTCAAAGATTCCGCAAACCAAGAGAATAAATTTAGTAATGGTCTTTGCCACTATCGGCCTTTCCACCCTTTCTTTTTTAAAGACGCTTACCCAGCGCATGCCGCAGGTGCCTTTGGTAGGATGCTCAACTGCAGCGATAATTTCTCATCTGGGAATTTATTTACACGGAGCGATTGTAATCCTTTTTAGTTTCCAAGATATAACCTGGAATACCGCCCATATAAATAATATCCGCCTCCTCACCCCTCTGATATCCGGAGAAGAATTGGGGAATAGATTAATCTATGGTTATATCGGAAAACACCACCGCCAGCTAGGCATCCTTATCTCTGATGGACTCAATGAAGGGTGTTCAATGCTCCTTAAGGGTCTGCAAGAAAAATTGGGCTTAAGTTTTCCCATTGTGGGTGCGGCGGCCTCGGACAATTTTAATTTTTTAAGGACTTATCTTTACTATAATAATGAAATCTTCAGCGATGGCGCCATGGGAATACTTTTAGGCGGAAACTTAAGATTCGGTTTAGGAGTAAGGCATGGTTGGAAACCGCTGGGAAGAATGCACCGCGTAACTGCAGCCGATGGCAATACCGTTAAATTTATAGATGGAAAACCCGCGGTAGATGTATACAGAGATTATTTTGCCAAAGATATTTCCGAATTAAAAAAGGACTTAAAAATTATTTCTTTATTTTATCCGCTCGGGATATACTTAAGTGGAGAAAAAGAATACCTGTTAAGGAATATCCGCGCCATAAAAGATGACGGAAGTTTGGTCTGCCAAGGAGATATACCCGAAGATAGCGAGGTTAGACTTATGATTGGCACCAAAGAATCCTGCCTTGCGGCAACGCGTGAAGCAGCGGAAGAGGCAAAGACGACGTTAAAATCAATGTCTTCGCCACAAGAAAAAGAAGACCTCCCCTTAAAGTTAGTTTTGGTCTTTGACTCTCTTTCAAGATATCGGCTCTTAGGAAAAGATGCCCGGTTGGAACTGGAAATAATTCAAGAGACGCTAGGTGCGGATATCCCACTTGCTGGACTTTATACCTTCGGCGAACAGATGCCTTTAAAGGCAGTGAATTATTTCGGCAGAACGCATTTTCATAATCAGACAATCTCTATTCTATCAATAAAGGGATAAAGATGGCATATTATGAGATTGTAATTTTGGGTTTCGTCTCGCTTGTCTTCAATGTATTGTTGACTCTCTATGTTTTGATTAAGATTAGTCGCATAAAAGAACTGACAAAATTGGTACATAATTTAAATCGCTCTTTAGAAGAAATGGATGAACAGGCAAAGTTAATCGTGCGCACCGATATAGAATTGAACAAGGCGCAAACTGAACTGGACAAAAAGATAGCTGGACTTTATACGCTACAAATGCTCTCGCGGGCCATCACTACAACTCTGGAAGAAACAAAAATTTTTAATATGCTTGAGCCGAAACGCTTAGAAGAAATGGGGTTTGAAAAGGCGCTTGCCTTTTTATGGAGCGAGCAGGAAAAAAAATTTGTTTTATCTTTAAACATCGGTTTTGAACCCGCGACAACCCAAACCATACTCTCCCGTCTTGACATTGATATATTTTTAAGATTGATTGAGGAGGGGAAAACAATCTCTTCCTTTTCTATCGAAGAAGAGGCACTGAAAGAAAGTATTGATAACATTTTTGGAATGAAATCTTATGTCATTGCTCCCATACTGCCAAAACATGGTAATAAGGGTTTACTTTTTGTGGGAACGGATTCTCCTGATATGGTGCTTACCGAAGGAGACGAAGAACTAATTACTATATTAGCAAACCAACTCGGGCAGGCCTTGGAAAATGCCCGGCTTTTTGAGCAAACCTGGAGGGCCCAACAGGAACTGGAAGAAAAAGTAAAACAGCGCACCGCAGAACTCGCCTCGGCCTTAGAACAAATTAAAATCATCAGTAAAAGAAAATCGGATTTCATCTCCGCGGTCTCGCATGAATTACGCACCCCCCTTACCTCTATCAAGGGTTTTGCTGCAATACTTCTGGCGGAAAAATTAGGGGCGTTACCACCAGCGGTGAAGGAACGCTTGGAAAAGATAAATCGGCATAGCGACGAGCTGGTGCGGATGGTAAATGACCTTTTGGATATTGCGCGCATTGAGTCGGGAAAGACGGTGATGAAAATTGAGCCGCAGGACTTAAAAAGTATCATTGCCACGGTCTCAGATTTAATCGCGGTTCAGTGTAAAAACAAGAATATAGAATTAACCCAAGTTGTCCCGCAAGATTTGCCACTGGTGCTGGCAGACAAAAGCCAGATTGAACGGGTATTTATTAATCTTTTGGGCAATGCCGTAAAATTCACCCCGCAAAACGGAAGAATCACGATAAGTGCCCGCGGGAAAAATGGTTTTGTAGAGGTGGAGGTTGCGGATACGGGTATCGGTATACCCGAAGAATCATTACCGTCTATCTTTGAAGAATTCTACCGCGTAGACAATGAAATCAACCAACAGGTTAAAGGCAGTGGCCTGGGCCTGTCTCTGGTCAAAAATATTGTTGAGGCACATAAAGGAAGGATCAGCGCAAAAAGCAAATTAAATGAAGGCAGCACCTTTAGTTTCACTTTACCCATCGCAAAATAAAATATGAATAATCCTAAAATCCTTATCGTTGATGATGAGCCGGATATCCTGGACCTTTTAGAACTCACCCTGTCAGAAGAAAATTACGAGATCTTAAAGGCCTCTGACGGAGAGGAGGCGCTGGCGATTATTAAATCCCAGCCCCTGGATCTAGTTTTGCTTGATTATAAAATGCCAAAAATGGATGGCCGCCAAGTCTGTCTGGAAGTAAAAAAAGACCTACTTCTCAGACATCTGCCAATAATTATGGTTACGGCAAAGGGTGAGATAAGCGATAAAGTAGAAGGCATCGATGCCGGGGCAGATGACTATATTGTCAAACCCTTTAATCCCGATGAACTCCTGGCACGGGTAAGGATGGTTTTAAGACGCACCAGCCGCGCCCTGGAGGCAAATCCATTGACCCGGCTTCCTGGCAACGTCTCCATCACGAATGAACTTATTAAGCGCCTCAGTCAAGGTGGATTATTTGCCTTCTGTTATCTGGATCTGGATAAATTTAAGGCCTACAATGACACCTATGGCTTTAAATGCGGAGATGAGGTAATCAAAGAGACCGCCCGTATCCTGATCAGGGCAATTAAAGAAAAGGGTACAAGCACGGATTTTATCGGCCACATCGGAGGGGATGACTTTGTGATTATTGCTGAAGTAAATGCGGCGGATGCCATATGTCAATATATTATTGAGGAGTTTGAGAAGACCGTTCCTCAATTCTACAGCGAAGAAGACCGCTTAAAAGGTTATATCATTGCCAAAGACCGAAAAGGACAAGAGCAAAAGATTCCCTTCCTCTCCATCTCTATTGGCGTAGTCACCAATGAAAAGCGCCGCTTCAGTCATCCGGCAGAGATTAGCCAGGTGGCAGCAGAATTAAAGGAAAAAGCAAAAAAATTAGAACGCAGCAATTATCTTAAAGACCAAAGAGGCAAGCCTTTTACCTAGATTCCAATCTTAATTGTCCGCAGGCTGCCTGGATATCTTCGCCGCGCGGCATCCTTACAGTTACCTTTATCCCGGATTTAAGGAGCCGGTCTTTAAATAACAAAATATCCATTTTTTTTGCGGGTAAAAATCCGATTTCCTTGACCGGATTGCAAGGGATAAGATTGACCTTACAATTCAAGTCTTTAAGTAATTTACTTAACTTCTCGGCTTCGGAAATACTAGAATTGACACCGTCAATAAGAATGTATTCAAAGGTTATCTGACGCTTGGTCTTCTTAATATATTCCTTTATTACTGCCAGCAATTCTTGAAGGGGATATTTTTTATTTAAGGGCATCAGAAAACTCCGGGTCTTGTCATCCCCTGCATGTAAAGAAATAGCCAACTCTATCTGTAAGCCCTCGGATACCAAGCGCTTTATCCCGGGAATAAAGCCAGCGCTGGAAAGAGTAATCTTTCTTGCGCCGATATTTAAACCTGCGGGGGAATTGATAATCCGTATGGCTTTTAAGACATTATCATAATTATCCAGTGGTTCGCCAATCCCCATAAACACAAGATTATTTAGACGCTTTGCCTTTTCTTTTAAAAATAAAACCTGTTCAATAATCTCAGCAGTTTCTAAATTCCTTTTAAATCCCAAAAGTCCCGAGGCGCAAAATTTACAGGCAAATTTACAACCAACTTGCGTAGAGACGCAGCCGGTAATCCTTCTTTCCGTGGCGATATTTACCGCCTCAATAGTATTTCCGTCTTTTAATTTAAACAATAATTTTTTTGTCCCATCAACTGATTTAATCTCTTTAATTAACTCTAAATCAAAAATAGAAAAATTTTCCTTTAATTTTTTTCTTAAAAGAACTGACAGGTCGCTCATCTTTTCAAAATCTTTTATGCCTTTTTTATAAATCCAGGAAAAAATCTGCAGGGCATGGAATTTCTCTTGTTGCCAATCAATAAGAATTTGCTCCAATTCTTTTAAATTTAAATTTAGGATACTTTTTTTATCCATTTTCTTTCTTTTGCCCAGTAAGTCTTTTTTGCAAGAATTCCCTAAATTGCTGCGGATACTCAACTTTTGCCCTGCCGGCGCTACACTTATCTATTGCTTCTACTATTTGGGGAATCTTAGCATAGGGAACGCTGACCAATAATTTGTCTTTTTCTAAATTACACATCTTTCGGGCAGTATGGTCATAAAAAGATATATTTACTTCATTTTTAACTAAAGGGTAAATTATACTTAAGCGGCAGGTGGGTCCGCCGATTTTAATCTTGGGCATATTGCCATCGAGAAAAGTCACAAAGGTAAGCAGTTTACAAGCACCTTCGGCGTTTACGACAAAAATAACTAACTGCGGCTCGAATTCACTTTTTTCTAATGGCGCCAATAAAAAATAACTGCGGGAATTATCCGGAGGTGGCTCCATCTGGGCAATGAGATTATCCAATGCCTCAGAGGAACAAAAGAGTTTTTCTCCTTCTACCACAAATTGTTTAATCAACTTTAAAATTTTTTCATCTTTAATCTGTTGAAAACCTAAATGCCAACTTGCGCCAAAACAGGCATTGTTTTTTGCGCCCACTTCTTGGGTCTTGCCTTTCGCCGCATCCAAAATCGCCCTACAGATTCTAATTTTTTGCGTTTCATCTTTTAAATAAGGTTGTCTTAAGCAATTAATCGCTACCGGACTGTAATCTAAATGCAAAATTTCTTTAAAGAGCGCGGAGTACTGCTGCCAAATTTTATTTTCCCTCATTTCCCCTCTTCTTTTCAATTATAGTAGAGCGCATATAAAAGGCGCTTCTTTTTAAAAGAGCGCCTTTTATATCTTTAAGCCAAATTTAGAAACTGAATTTTAGCATGGTGTAAACCTGATTACAATCGCGAAATTGGCCATTAGAATCCTGAACATTGCCATAGAAATAGTGAAATCCCAAAGTAAAGACGAGATTATCTCTAATCTCATAATTAATTTTTGGCGAAACCCTTCCCTGATTATCGTCAGTAAAACTCCATAACACCTCCGGCTTTAACTTGTCATTCATAAAGTGGGTAGAAATCTTTAAAGAGAAAATGTTTTCTACTTGGTCTTGCGCGCCGTTGGTGTAGGAATTGAGCGTCTGGTAATTATCTATTCCCGGTTTGGCATCTTGCATAATATACTGGGCAAATTGAAAACTTACCAACCACTTAGTAAAGATATAGCGGTCTAAACCGATGAGCCAAAAGACATTATCCCAGCGATTTACACCGTAAGAGGCGCCTGTAGAAGCATCGCCATAATATGTCGGCTCATTCATATAGACCGCGGCATCCGCCCTAAAAGTAATGCCTTTTAATGGCCCTTGCCGGGTAAAGGTATGATTAAGCGAACCGCCCACCATCTGCACAAGTTTAAATCTGCGGCTGTAATTACGAATAAGCGTAGGATACCAAGGCGGACCTACGGGTGGAATGACCTGCATGCTGTCCAGATATGTCCTGGCTAAATAATCATAGCCATAGAGATAGTTTAGGGTATAGTCCCAATCGCTAATCCGGTCCTGCCATTGCACGCCGATTTTGGTATGCTCTGGCTTCTTAGAAGGATAATATATATCCGTATTTAAAACTCCGTAAAAGGGTTTGATTACCGGAATAGGTGGCATCTCCCAGAATTTCTTAAAATCCATAAATAATTTGTAAGACCTAAAGGTAAACGGTGCGCTAGGTGGGGCAGCAGTTGACTGCTCAAAATCTGGGATGATGAGGAGTTGTAAGTTGGAATTGAGTTTGGGTGAATAATTAATATTTGCCATCCAAAGGGGAATACGCAGGTCCACCGCATCCGGCAGCCAATATTCGCTTAAATCCACCGGATTTACTCTGTCCAAAATGGCAATGCCATCTGCTTGGCCCCAGGAAACCTGTTGTTTGCCTAACCTTAAAAACCAAGGACCATTCATATAATCCAGGTAACAATCCCGCAACCAGTCGTTACGCTGGATATGGCCCATATAATGCTGGGCCGGGTCGTATCTCTCATACCAATCATAGACAGAGTCATACCAATACTTGGCAGTTACAAATGCCACAAAGTTGTCATTAAAAACGTATTGTCCGGAAATCTGGAAGATATTCTTAAATTTTGTTAACTGCTCTGTTTCTAATCCCAAAGATAATTCATTCTTAAGATAACCACTGTAACTAAATTCACCGGCAGAAACTGCCTGCGCCAAAAATAGCACCCCCCCGATAAAAAACGTTAAAATTTTTCGCATCTTCCCCTCCCTATTCTTACCAACGCGACATCATCAAAGTCCTCTGCGTAAATTCTTCTTCTGAAAGCCCCTGGTCCAATTTTATATCCGTGTTAATGATAGTGGTGCGGTGACCCGTCCTGAGATCTTTTCCCTCAATAATCGTCTGGACAGGATAGGCCTTGCCATCCACATTAAATATCTCAAAATTCTTAAATAAAGTCATAAACTTACGTCCCGTGGCATCGTATTTTTCTTCATAAATGCCTGCCCCGGTATTTTTATCCACCCAGAGGATCCTTTTGGCATAATACCAAGGAGACCGCTTGGGCTTACATTCAATCACAAAACAAGGCCTACCCTGATAATAGGTCTTTTTGTCAAATTCGCAAAGATAACCGCCGAAATTCTCAGTCCTTAATAAGGTATAGGTCTCGTCTTCAAAGCGGCGCAGTAAAATATCCTCCACAGTAAAATCAGCACCCAAGAAGGAATCATCAGAATTAGCCGATGAAATTTTTCTAATTCTTTTTAAAGACGGTAGCCATATCCAGGAATCCGGCTGTCTTTTCGCATCCATATAGGTCCAGGTTAAGGTACCCATACCTTTAACCTGTGGCGAAATAAAAATAACTAAATCTTTGTAGGCGATATCATCGGATTTTCTACCCAAAGTAATTCTTTTTCTGAAGGTCTCTTTCTCCCGCACAAAACCTGACTTATCCACAAAATAGGCCTTTCCGCCAAAAGAGGCATCCTTGGCAAATTTGGTGTATTTAATGTGGTATTCAATTTCCATAATCTGGTCAGCGCTCATACCATCATGTGGTCTATAAACTTTAAAGTATTCCAATTCCGTGGCAAGGGCATAACTCGATAAAAAAAGTAGGATGCTTAAAAACAAAACCGCCTTTTTCATCTTAACCTCCTTTTATATTTCTTAAGAATTGAGGGTTTACCGTCATAATCATAGAAGGTAAGACAATGAGTGTGCCGATGACATTAAAGAAAATGAAAAAACCCAAAAGCGCCCCCAATCTTGCTTGCATAAGAATCGGAGACAACATCCAAGCGGCAATACCTACGCTTAAACTTAAGCCGGTAAAGAATACGGCTTTACCCGAAGTGGACATTGCCTTGACCAATGCTCCTTTAAGGTCATCACCTCCTTTTTCTAACAACTCATCCTTTACCCGGGAAACAATATAAATTCCAAAATCATCGCCAAAACCAATTCCTAAAGCCACCATGGGAATCATCTCGGCAGTTAAACCCACCTTTAAAAATCCTAAAATACCGAAGACTAAAAGCGTCCGAAATACCAAGGGAATGATCAGGAGCCAGCCGGAGACCAAAGAACCATAGGCAAAGACCAGACAGAAAAAAACCAAACCAGAAACGAACAAAGAATTGAGTTTGAGTTGCTCGCCCACAATCTGATTTACCGCTGCCAGCATGCCAATATTTCCGCCGGCATAATAAAATTCTACCTCTTTTAGGCGGTGATTATTTTTTATCCACTCCTCTGTGCGTTTAATTACTTCGTTGATACTAGCCGCGCGATGGTCTTTTAAGTCAACTTTTATATTGGCGTATTGATAATTAGGGCTGACCACGGGATCAAAATCTCCGGGAAAGCCCGTCAAGGAATATAAAAACATATATTCGGCAATCGTCCTATCGCTATCCGGGATGCAAAACTCCTGACGCTTTCCGTCAAACATCGCCATATTCATTCCCTTCATATATTCCACAATAGATAAAGTCCTGCCAACGCTCTTTACTTCTTTTTCTAAATAACGCTGTAGGCTATCCATTTCTTTCAGGACTGCATTGTTCAATATCGCGTCCTGCTCTTTCCCCTCCACAAAAATATAGTAAGGGTCAGAGGTGGCAAATTTTTCGCTGATAAATCTCTCTGCCTGATTATAAGGACTTCTGCCATAAAGCAAGGATGTCCCGGGTTTTTTATCTCCCACTTCTAACTTACTCATCCCCAAGAGGGCGATAAAGGAAAGAACAAAAAATCCGCAAATTACTGTCCAGCGCGATTTTTTATTCACGGCTAAGCGGGCAAAATAAGCCAATATGCGGTTGGTAAGGGTGGTCTTTTCCTCTTTAATTACTTCTAAGCGCCTTGGCGGTTTCATAAAAGAGAGCAGATTCGGCACTAAAATTATCGTGCCAAAAAAAATACTCAATATCCCAAAGCCAATGGCCACTGCCAGACTCTTTACCATACCTAAAGGAACAAAAAACAGCGTAAATGGTCCGATACCGTCGGTAAGTAAACCAATAAAGGCCGGAACGAACAGATTGCGGGTAATTTTGATGGCCGCGGCTTTGGAATCGCGTTTGTGTTTACTCATATATTCATAATAACGTTTGATATACTGCACGGCATGACTGGTGCCAAGTGCAAAAACTAAAAAGGGCGCCAGGACAGTAGAAGGGGTAATCTTGTAGCCAAACATCGCGGTTATTCCCAGACCCCAAAGCGTAGACATCGCTGCAGATAAAAGCGGCAACAACACGCCCCGCTTGGATTTAAAGGCATTATATAAAACTAAGGACATGGCCAGAACCGTTAAAATGAAAAGACTGGCCATCTTGGGCAGATATGCATCTAACCAACCTTGAAGAACGGGCTGACCGGAAATATAAATATTATGATTTTGGTCTTCGTATTTTTTCTTTATTTCTTGTAATATCTGAAATATCTTTCTTACCCCCACACTCGACTCAAAGTCCGCCTGGATAAGACAGGCCTTAAAATCTTTTGAAACCAATATTCCAAAAACCATGGGATTGACAATAACCCTTTGTTTCAAGACCTTGATTTCTTCGGCTGTCTTTGGTGGATCGTGCATAAGCCATTCAGTCTTGAATCCTTCTTCGTCTGCCTCCACATGTTTTACTTTCCTTGCCGAGATTGAAACTACCCGGTTAGGATTAATCCCCTCGGTAAGATATAAATCTTGGGTGATATTCCAGACCTTATCTAAAGTAACCGGATTAAAGACATCTGCCTCTTTTACTTCGATGGCAATATAGACCTGGTTTAATCCACCAAAAATTTCAATAAGTCGGTTCTGGATTTTTAAATACGGGTGTTTTAAAGGGTAGAAATCGCCCAGATTGGTCTTAAAGGAAAGGTGCCGCAACTGAAAAGCAAAAAAGGCGCTGACGATGAAACAAACACCCAAGAAGCCGTATCTATACCGAATTAAACCATGACTAAACCAATGGATAAACCTTCTCATTTTCTTAATTTTTCTTTATCGATCTTTCCCGTACGATTCTTGGGAAGCGCTTTGACAAATTCAAAATAATGTGGAATTTTAAAATGTGCCAGATGTGACCGCAAAAAATAACGCAGCTCATCAGCAGTGGCATTACTACCTTCTTTTAAAACCACAAATGCCTTGGGGACCTCACCTCTTAATTTATCCGGCACACCTACTACTGCAACCTCAGCGACATCTGGATGTTTATGAATGGCAGCTTCTACTTCTGGCTCAAAAACAATTTCACCGGCTACCTTAATCATCTCTTTAATTCTTCCCACGATATAAAGATAACCGTCTTCATCAAAACGGCCAAGATCTCCGGTGTGTAACCAACCATTACGGATGGTCTGAGCAGTAAGGGCAGGGTCTTTAAAATATCCATCCGTAACCACCCAACCCTTAACAACTATTTCGCCAATCTCACCTACTGGCACTTCCTTTTCATTTTCATCAAAGACCTTTACTTCAATCCAAGGAGCAGGTTTTCCCACACTCTCAATCTTCGCTGAACCGGTGGGAATGACAACCGTAGGCGCATTAGTCTCCGTCATTCCCCAGCCATGGTAAAGCACTGCTCGGGGGCAGAAGTGGTGAAAGCGACGCAGGGCGTCCGCTGAACTGGGCGCGCCAAAAACCACCAGCCAGCGGATACTGGATAAATCAAAACTCTCAAACTCCTTTAATTGTAATAAGGCATAATACATTGAAGGCACCAGCCAAAACCAGTCAATCTTATACCTTTCTACCCGTTTCAGGAATTCTAAAGGAATAAATCTTTCCATCAATACCAGCGTAACCGAAAATGTAAGAATCACCTGAATGTAGATAAGACCGCCTAAGTGCGAAAAAGGCAAGGCACATAAGCTTTTATCATTCTCTCTGATGCCAAAGACAAAATAATCCACTGCCTTGGGAGGTGCCTCCAGTTGTCGGTAATTTACCAATACACCCTTGGGTCTTCCGGTGGTACCCGAGGTATAAAAAATTATGGCGTAGTCCTTATCTTGAATCTCCACCCCTGGTGAAGTATCCTTTTCTTTTGCTATTAATTCTTCAAAAGACAGAAATCCGGCTAAACTTTGGTGGCAGAGGATGATCTGTTTTAAGGCAGGGCATTTATTTTTAAGTTCCTCCCAAGAAAGCCCCGGCTTATGTTTGGCAATCAGGAACTTTGCTTCGGAATGCGTAATGCAGGAAATGAGTTCTTCTTCAGTAAGCATAAAATCTAAAGGCACCGCAGTTGCACCTGCTGACCAGATAGCCAGATAACTGTAAATGTATTCCGGCCAATTCGGTAGGTAAATAGCCACCTTCTCGCCCTTTTTAATGCCTAACTTAATTAAGCTGTGGGCTAATTTAAAAGCAGTGGTTTTAAGCTGGTTAAAAGAAATGGTTTGGTCCTGAAAAATGACTGCGGCTTTGGCAGGATATTTCTTTGCCTGAGATTCAAGAAGTTGGGCAACATCCATAATTGTAAATTAATTTTAACAAAAAAATGGAAAATTACAAGATTTTTCTGGGATAAAACTCTTTGTTTTTATTAAGGTTAGTTTAAAAGCCGTACCAGTAACTGACTAAGGGTTTGCCTTCGACTGAGCGGTCAAAAATGATGTTTTTAAGCCGGCAATATTCTAAAAATCCTGCCTTACCCAGTTCCTTGCCAAAACCACTTTGCTTAAATCCGCCATAAGGAACTTCATTGTAAAACATACCATAAGTATTAATCCAGCAGATACCAGCATTAATTTTTTGGGCAAGGTCTTGTGCCCGGTGAGTGTTGCTTGACCAAATTGAGCAGGCCAAGCCATAATCACTCTCATTAGCCAGCTGGGTGGCTTCTTCAGGATGCGAAAAAGGAGTAAGACAAACCACCGGGCCAAATATTTCCTCTTTAAAAATGTCCAATTCGGGAAAAACCCCGCCAAAAACTGTGGGTTCAAAGAAAAATCCTCTTTCTAAACCCGGGAGTTTTAAAGGTCTACCTCCACAAAGCAACTTTGCTCCGTGCTCTATTCCTTTTTCTACCAAAGCCATCACTTTTTCGCGCTGCCTTTCGGAGATTAAAGGACCCATCTGAGTTTGATAATCTAAAGGAGGCCCTAATTTTATGCGCTTAGTCTTTGCTACAAAAGAAGATACAAATTTTTCATAAATGCTTTTTTCTACCAAAATCCGCGCCATAGCCGTACACATCTGGCCTTGGTTTAAGAATATTGCGCACAATAAACTGTTCACTACCATTTCTATATCCACATCTGCTAAAACAATGGCCGCGGATTTACCTCCTAACTCCAGAAGAAGTTTTTTTACGCTTTTGGTGCTATATTGAATAATCTTTCTGCCTACTTCATTAGAGCCGGTAAAAGAAATCATATCCACTCTTTTATCCGCACATAACACCTCGCCGATTTCCTCACCACTGCCATTAATAATATTTACTACGCCTTTGGGTAAACCTG
>JAMWDD010000119.1 GCA_023818885.1 Candidatus Omnitrophota bacterium
TATAAGTAATTGTTTTATAATGGGTTATAAAATTACAAGAAAAGAAAAGTCTATAAGAAGATGCGGCAATACAGCGTAAAGGCACTTTTAATATTCATATTATTGTTAATTATATTTATCGTGCATCAATCTTTTAGATTGAAAACGACTTTAAGGCAGAATATTGAGTTAAAGGCCCGGTTTAATGAGGCGCAGTTAACAAACGATATCTTGAATAAGCAATTAATAGAAGCAAGCAATACCGTAAGCCTCTTGAAGCAAGAAAATGAGAGAATCTCTGTCCTCTTAGAGGGGCTTAAGGCGCAGAGAGAAAAAGATAAAGAGAAAGCGCGAGAACTTAAAGACAAAATTGAGGCAATGCTACAATCAGTTTCTCCTTAGAGGAGTTAAGCCAAAAGATGGGCAAAGATAAAACCTTAAAAACTATTTTTTTAATGGCATTTATTTTAGATTTCGGGGTAGTTTTTGCTTTTGGTCAGGATTCAAGGGATGTCGCAAACCAGCATTATTTAAAAGGCAGGCAGTATTATCAGCAAGGCGATTATCAGGCGGCGCAGGAGGAATTTCAAAAAGCGCTTTCTGTATTTTCTCAAGGAGAAGCCAGGCCCGAATATTTAGAGAAGATTTCGCAAAAAGAAGAGGCACCAGACAAAGAAAGTTCGGTTCAGGCGCAGGCGCCAAAAGTAATCAAGCAAGAGCCGCCTGCCTTACACTATACCATTGGCGTGGGCGATGTGTTATACATTTCTGTCTGGCAGGAGGATAAGTTAAGTCAGGATGTAATTGTCCGCCCTGATGGAATGATTTCTTTTCCTTTAGCCGGAGATGTGCCGGCAGCGGGCTTGACCATTCCTGAATTAGACGAAGAACTTACCAAAAGACTGGAAGAATTCATCCGCTATCCTGAGGTTTCCATAATGGTAAAGAAATCCGGCGGCCAAAAAATCATTGTTTTGGGCGAAGTTACCTGGCCGGGAGTTTATTATGTTACTGGTTCAAGGACGGTGTTGGAGGCGGTTGCCTTAGCCAATGGGTTTACTCCCCATGCGGTACTTTCGAGTGTAATTATTGTGCGGGGCGACAAGAAAAATCCGAAAGGTATAAGGGTTAATTTATCCCGCGCGATAGAAAAAAACGATTCAAGTCAAAATATTGTTTTACAGCCGGAAGATATTGTTTATGTTCCCAAAAAATTTATTGCTAATGTCAATTATTTTGTTTCTCAATTTATGGCGCCCATAGCCAGTGAAGGCGAAAAGGCAGCAACTATCAGAACTACGCGCTGGTAATTTAATTTAGAGATATGCCAGAATACGAATTAAATATAAACGATTACTTACGCATCATTCGCAAAAGAAAAATTATTATTATCGTTACTACCTTGGTTGTAACAATAGGCAGTTGGTTTTATCTTTCTACCATACCTGCGGTTTACGAAGCCAAGGCTACCATAAAGATAGAGGAACGCAAGACCATTGCCGGTTTACTTACGGAATGGATTGTTTATTCACCTGCCGATATTATGGAATCCCACACCAAACTGATCAAAGGTTTTCCGGTAATGAAGAATGTGGCTCTGCGGTTAGGCCTGATAAATGAAAAAACTCCTTTTACTGAAGTTAATAGTGCAGTGCAGCAACTGCAGGCAAGTATTTCTACAAAAAAAGTCGGCAATACCAATGTCATTGAAATCACCGCCACATCTGATGATGCCAGAAAAGCACGGGACTTGGCTAATACGGTGGCTGAGGTTTATATAGAAGAGAATTTATTAGAAAAAAATAAGCAGGCACGCACTACCCGCCAGTTTATTGAGGAACAGCTATCAATTTTAGAAAAAAGATTGAAAGATACAGAAGAACGGCTGCGGCAATTTGGAGAGGAAGTTAAGGATATCCGTTTGAGCCAGCCAATAGAAAAGAAACTGACGGATTTGGAATTTGAGTTAGTTACGCTTTTACAAAAATATACCGAAAAGCATCCTCAGGTAAAACAAGTGAGGGATCAGATAAGAGATTTAGAGAGTCAACTTAAGGGCTTTTCCGGTCAAGAACTTGAGTATGCCAGGTTAAATCGTGAGATCGAGGTCAGCCGCAAACTCTATTCTATGCTTAAAGAAAAACTTGAGGAGGCGCGGATTACCGAGGCGCAGAAGATTGGCGATGTTTCGTTGGTTGACCCGGCATTTATGCCTTCTTCCCCGGCTAATCAGAATCGGCTCCAGGCGGTTTTTCTCGGCGGATTGTTG
Organism: Candidatus Omnitrophota bacterium; assembly: GCA_023818885.1. Classification (GTDB taxonomy): domain Bacteria; phylum Omnitrophota; class Gorgyraeia; order Gygaellales; family JAMWDD01; genus JAMWDD01. The sequence continues at coordinate 2,249 of JAMWDD010000119.1, forward strand.
GGTATGATATTGGGTTTGATATTTGCCTTTGTAAAAGAAAGCATTGATACTTCTATTGCCACCATTGAAGATGTGGAATCCATTACCAAGTTAAATGTTTTGGGGGTAATCCCATCCATAAAAAATGTGCCGGGAGAAGAAAGTAATGCTAAATTAGTTCATAAAATACTTGGCTACTTCTTTCCTAAAAAAAAGACGCGATATCAGGAAAATTACATCCGGCTGATTGCCCACTATGAACCAAAATCAATAATTACTGAATCGTATCGTACTATTCGTACTAATCTTAAGTTAGGTCCTTCACGAAAGACAATTTTGGTTACTTCTACTGGCCCCCAGGAAGGAAAGAGCACAGTTTTAATAAATTTAGGAATAGTTATTGCCCAGACCGGCGTCAAGACCCTTTTGGTTTCCACTGATTTGAGGCGGCCGAGTCTGACCCGGACCTT
>JAMWDD010000120.1 GCA_023818885.1 Candidatus Omnitrophota bacterium
AGAGTAGCGCAGGCACCCAGCGCAACCACTACTTTTGCCTTTTCTCTTATCTTTTTAATGCGTTTTACATCATTATCCGTGGTAATGCTTCCCTCCACAAAGGCAATATCATAATCTTCTCCTTGTTCTGACATAATCTCGCGGAAATTTACGATATCTACTAATTCGGCTATCTCAAGAAGCACCGCACCCATATTGGCAAACTGCAGCTGGCATCCTTCGCAGTCCGTAAAATCAAAAAATGCCACTTTTGGCTTAGGCTGCTTTTTCATGGCATTCTCCTTTAAAATTTTTTAGTTGCGCATAATTAAATACCGGCCCGGATTGGCAGACATACACACCTTCAATCTGGCAATGCCCACATTTACCCAAACCGCATTTCATCCTTCTTTCTAAAGAAACAATAATCTGATGGTCAGGAATGGATTTTTTAAGGACTTCTGCAATCACAAACCTATACATTATCGGCGGCCCGACTATCACACAATAAGTCCTTGCCGGGTTAATGTCCACCCCGGGAATTAAAGTCGTAATCAAGCCGACATTGCCTTGCCATTCTTCATCCGCTCTATCCACTGTGCAATTTAGTTTAATCTCCGCCCGCTTCATCCACTCTTTTGTCTCATCTTTAAATAAAAGTTCTTTGGGGGTTCGGCAACCTAAAAGTATCTGGACATTGCCGAAATCATTGCGGTTATGCATGATGTATCTGATTAAAGACCTTAAAGGGACTATCCCCAAGCCACCTGCCACAATCATTACATCATAACCAAACATATTGTCTATAGGAAAACCTTTGCCAAAAGGTCCGCGGATGCCTACGATATCGCCTTTACCTAATTTATGCAGGGCATTGGTAAGAAGACCCACATTTCTTACGGTCAATTCAAAATAACCTTTATCCGTAGGCGAAGAACAAATAGAAATCGGCGCCTCGCCATAACCAAATAGAGAGACCATCACAAACTGGCCGGGTTCATGGCCAAGATTTATCTTATTCTCAAGTTCTATGCGGAAAAACTTTTCTTTCTCCGTCAACATATAGGCCTGGATTATCTTACCCCGCATGGGCTTATAGGGCGAGGTCTTCATCTTTTCCAAAAGTATTTCTCTCTCAATCATTTTTCTGCTTCCTTTAACAGTAAATTTACCGTCTCAACCAGATTTATCCCGGCCATACAGGTGCGCGTGCACCTGCCGCAGCCAGTGCAGAAATAGCGGTTAAATTTATCCACTGGATACTTAAACTTGCGGTAATACCTGTGTCTCTGTCGGGCTTCGCGGCCTTTGCGAAAATCCTCTCCGCCTGCCACCTTGGCGAAATCATCCATCTGACAGGAATTCCAGATGCGGTACCTTAAGCCCTCATTAAGCGACAATTCCATTTCATCCAAGACATCAAAACAATAGCAAGTCGGACATACGGCGGTGCAGTTGCCACAGGCAACACATTTCTTACCCACCTCTTGCCAAAGCGGCGAATTAAAAGATTTATCAAACGCTTCATAAACCTTCTGTAGAGGGGCGTTAAATTCTTCCTTGAATATTTTTTTCTTTTCTTCCCTGACCCGTTCCAGGGCAAGCATATCCTCTTCTTTTGCTTCCTTTATATAATTTAATCCGGTAACTAATTTCTCGCCTTTTTCAGAGTTGATATGGATAATAAATGCCTTGCCGAGGTCCACCATCATCAAATCATAGCCGCCGCGGGGGATGTGATTACCCATAGAAGTACAGTTGGCATATTCATCACAGTATTTCAGACACTCCAGGCCGATAATAATCATCTTATCTTTGCGGTTAAGATAATTCGGGTCTTCGGGATTTTCTCTAAACACAACATCCATACATTGTATACCCGCAATATCACAGGTATGCACGCCAAAAAGGATATAGTCCTCAAACTTCGGGATGGCCTTAGATGTCTTAAACGGATTGATTTTAAACCTGAATAATTTTTCTTTTTGCGGATAATAATATTTTTTGGGAGGCAGTATCGTCGGTATATAGTCAAGGCAAACTTCGCTTATGTCTTTTACGGGCCTGAAAATAAATAAATTCTCTTTTTTCCTTGGGGCATAGAGCCGCGCTTTTTTCTTTAAGTGCTCAAGCCACTTGTTTAAATCTTCTTTTTTTATAACAGCGTATTTCACGCTTTTCGCCTTCTTTTAAAAAATCACATAAATTCTATTCTATCAATCCGGAATTCCTTGCCGTAAGGAATTTTTTTAATCTCTATATCCAAGGACTCCCATCTTGTGCCTTGACTTTGCTCTCTATAGTGCTGTCTGAAATGCTCTTCGCTTATATTGCTAAATTCTGATATTGATACGTATATCTTTTTTACCGGCCGACCGGCTCTCTCCTCTTCTGTCTCAAGATAACTAAAAATACTGTTGATAAGATGTGCCTCATGCATATAGAAATAATTTAAAATACAACATTTTCTAATACATGTCAAGAAAAATAGTCCTCATATCTTATATTCCACTAATTGATAATCTAAATTACCTATGCCTAGACCTTCAGCATACTTTAATTGTATAGACCAGTCCCTTTTAGGATGGACCTGACGAAATACATCTTTACCGCTTACCTTGTTTATCATGTCTACCGAGGCCTTATCAATACTTACGGGGTCCAAAGAGGCGAATATGCCAATATCCGGGCAG
>JAMWDD010000121.1 GCA_023818885.1 Candidatus Omnitrophota bacterium
CTTTAATGCCGAGGGATTCCAAAAATAAATTTCGGTTTTGCTGCGTGGCGGGACTACTAAATCCTAAATCAATTCGGCGGTTACTGAAACAAGCCGTAACACCCAGGGCCTTTAATCTCTTAAATTGATAGCCGTAATCTAAGACGGATAGATGTTGCAATATAGATTTATCTTCTTTGCGCATAATTATAGGCATCAGAGATACTGTAAGCACCCAATACGCAAATTAAAACTATCCCCACCAGAAAGAGGAAGGCACCAAAAACTAACAAGCCGATAGATAGAGAAAAATTAACCATCGTCTGCCAGATAAATATTGCACCAAATATAATCAAGATTATGCTTAAGGCCGAGAGAAAAATTATCCATAAACCCTTTTTAATCTGGCCATTATAAAGTTGGCCTAAACCAGTAAAAATAAACGATAACACCGCTGCCACTCCTGGATTTGGCTTGTATTCTGTCATCACCCACCCCCTTTTTTAAAGAGCAAAAATTTTAAATAATTTTTTGCCTTTCCTGTCTATCTTCAGGCAAAATAGGTTCTTTTTTCTGAATATTCTCTAACTTATCCTGAAACCTATCCATTCTCCTCGCTGCCTCATCATATTTATTAGAGGCATTGCGCAAGTGTGTGCCTAAGAGACTAAATTCTTCTTTAAATTTATTGATTTCTACGGAAAGCATCCCCAGATTCTTGAGTATCTGCATGGCGTTTCTTTCCACTTCCAGGCCCTTCAAACCCAAACAGATAACTTGTAAATACGCATAAAAGGTATTGGGCGAAACCGGGATTACCCGCTTGGAAAGAGCATAAGAAAGTAAGTCCTCCTTTATAATCATCTCATAATAAACATTTTCTGCCGGCACATACATCATCGCAAAGTCGTAAGTATTCTCATCGGGTAAGATATATTTTTTGGCAATCTCATCGATGCGCGCCTTTACATCCTGGATGAATTTCTTGCGGTAAATATTTTTTTCTTCCTCCGCGGCTATCTCTTGAATCCGCTGAAAATTTTCCAGAGGAAACTTGGCATCCACGGGAACAAATCTTTCGCCCAGTTTGATTACCGCATCCACGGTATCCTGACTCTTGAATTTATACTGGGTAAAAACAAATTCTTTAGGCAATACCTGGGAAAGAATATTTTCTAAAAGGGTTTCGCCCATCTTCCCGCGGAATTTTGGTGCCCTTAATAATTCCTGGATGCTGGATATATTCTTTCCGATTTCACAGATCTGCCGATTTGCTTCTTCTAAACGGCCCAAACTCCGCTGCACTTCACCAAAAATATTGGGAAGACCACCTAGGGTGCTACCTAATGCCTTATAAACCTCCAGGGAATTGTTTATTTCTTTTAAAGATTCATTGGTCTTCTGAAAAAATCTAAAGATTAAAATAACCAGCAGCAAAGAAATAAATATAGATCCACCTACAATAATAGATAAAACCAGCATAAAACTCCTATAAAAGGTATTCTTTATTGATGCGTTTAATTGCCCGAAAAATATTTGTCTTAACCGAAGAGTTAATCTTTTCCAATTCCTTGATTATTTTTTCCATCTTAGCACGCCTGGAAGTCAAGGAATGGGGGCAACGGTATTTTTGTGGAGGAAAGTTCTGCGTCTTTGCAAAACGGATAATCTCTTCTTCTTCTACATAGGCAAGCGGCCGAATGAGTGTAATTTCTCCCTTAAATAATTCCTGTTTTGGCCTCATTGCGGAAATCTCGCCTTGAAAGAAAAGATTTAAAAGGACGGTCTGGATGATATCATCTTTGTGATGACCCAGCGCTATCTTTTTAAATCCCAATCTATGCGCTACCTCAAAGAGCGCCTTTCTTCGATTCCATGAACACCAGAAGCAACTGATATCGTTTCTTTTTTTTTCTTTTAAAACATCTATCTTCTCAATATAGTAGCGAAAACCTTCTCTTTCAAGATAGCGGGCTAATAATTTTGAATGCGTATGCGGATACCCCAAATCAATATGCACCGCCAACAAGTCATATTTTATGGGCACAAAACTCCTTCGGTCAGCTAAAACCTTAAGTAGTGTAAGACTGTCTTTTCCACCGGAAACCGCAACGGCAATCTTATCTCCATCGCTAATCAACGCGTAATCAATAATGGCCCTACCAACTTTCTTTGAGATGTAATATTCTGGACCTTGGGGTTTCTCAATTTTTGTTTTTTCTTCTGTCTCTGTCAACATCATCTAAAAAACAAAAAATCAATTATTCTCTCCGCCCAAAAAATATTTATAACCGCTGCCAAAGAAAGAAATGGACCGTAAGGAATGGTGTGTTCTTTTTTTATCAAAAGATTGGCAAGACCCACAACTGCGCCAAAGAAGGGTGCCAGGAAAAAAGTCAAAAGTGTTTTTTGCCAACCCAAAAATGCGCCAATCATACCTAATAATTCCACATCGCCAAAGCCCATTGATTCCTTTTCTCCTTCAATGGGTGGTTTCTTAAGTAAACCAAACCAGAAAAGATTAAAAACTTTGCCGGTAAGATAAATCATCCCTCCGCCCACGATTATACCTAAAAAAGAATCCCACAAAGGCCGGAAATCATAACTTAAAGGCGAAAAACTCACGCCCTTAAATATATGAAACAAAAGACCTAAAATTATTCCGCTATAAGTAATCAGGCTAA
>JAMWDD010000021.1 GCA_023818885.1 Candidatus Omnitrophota bacterium
AAGGATTTATTTTTGGCTCATCTACGCATGATAATGATATGTTGCCTACCATCGCCGGATTTTTAGAATTTCTCAAGGGATTAAAACCGAAAAATAGAATTGCTGCGGTATTCGGTTCTTATGGCTGGGCCGGAGGGGCGATAAAAAATATAGAAAACATCTTAAAAGAAACAGGTATTGATATCGTGCTTCCTAGTATAGGAGCGCAATATATGCCAGATGAGAAACAAATACAAGGATGCTATGAATTCGGCAAACAATTTGCGAAAATGCTTTAAGGCGTGGCTTGGGAGGAATAAAAATGAGTAAAGTATTTGCTGCAAGTGAAATATTTCAATTTGCCATAAGGATAGAGGAAAACGGCGAAAAATTTTACCGTTTGATGACGGATAAATTTAAAGATGACAAGATTAAAGATACCTTTAATTTCTTGGCTGATGAGGAAGTAAAACATAGAAAGATTTTTGAGAAATTTCTTTCAAAAATAGAAAGTTATGAACCCGTAGAAAGCTTTCCGGAAGAATATTTCCAGTATCTACGTTCTTATGCGGATGAGCGTATCTTTACAAAAGAAGATATTGCGTATTTGGCAGGAGGAAAAGTGGATAATGAAAAACAGGTATTGCAATTTGCCATAGACAGAGAAATTGACTCTATACTTTATTATTTAGAGGCAAAAAATCTGGTTTCCGACGATAAAAAGAAAGAAATTGATAAAATAATAGATGAAGAAAGACACCACTACTTAAAACTTTTAGAAATCAAAAAGACTCTTTAATATGACTTTAGAAAGTCATCTGCATCATCATCCAAAAGATAAGATTGGACGCCTAAAATTTGTCCTGGTTATCACTGGTTTTGGCATGGTGTTGGAATTCGCAGGAGGCATTATCTCAAACAGTTTAGCGCTTATCTCTGATGCAGGGCATATGCTCACGCATCTTTTTGCCCTGGGAATGAGTTATTTCGCGATAAAACTATCCATGCGGCCGCTGACAAAAAAACGTACCTATGGTTTTTACCGCGCCGAGGTATTGGCCGCTTTCATCAATGGAATCGTCTTAATATTTATCTGTGGCTACATCGTTTATGAAGCGGCAGTGCGTTTTATAAACCCCAAAGAAATCAATATGCTGCAAATGCTTTTTGTGGCTGCAACCGGACTGCTGATTAATGGAATAAGCACATCTTTATTATTCAGGGCGAGCCAGCACGATTTAAATATCCGTAGCGCCTTTCTTCACGAAATAACAGATATGGTTTCTAGCATTGCGGTATTGGGCGCGGGTTTATTTATCTATTTTACCGGCAAACATATCGCTGACCCGCTCGTATCTTTTTTTATCTGCGCTTTGATTGTTGTTTGGGCAGCGCGGCTTTTGATTGAATCGGGAAACATCCTTTTAGAAGCAACGCCCAAACATTTAGATATTGATGAGATGACAAAAACGCTTAAAAGAGAAATCCCAGACATCCATGAAGTGCACCATGTACATGCCTGGACTATCGCTAGTTCAATGTATGCCTTAACCGCGCATGTGGTAACGGATGATTGCTCCATTAGTAAGGCAAACGAGATTTTGCAGAGAATTAATGCCTTGTTAAAGGAAAAGTTCCATATCGCGCATACAAATATCCAGTTTGAGTGTAAGGCGAAATGAAATAGGAAAGGAGAATAAGATGAAAAAGTACCGTTGTATGGTCTGTGGTTATATCTATGATCCCGCAAAGGGCGATCCTGATAAGGGAATTAAACCCGGCACTGCTTTTGAAAAACTGCCGGATACCTGGGTCTGCCCGGAATGCGGAGTGTCTAAGGATAATTTTGAGCCAATTTAATAAATGGTAAAACTCACTGAAAATATTGTGCAATTCTTTGAAAATCAAGGATTCGTCATTGTTTCAACAATAGATAAGCGCGGTAGTATCAATAATGCCTGTAAGGGTATAGTCAAAATAGAAAGAAAAGGCAAAATCTATCTTTTAGACCTCTATAAAGGCAGAACTTTTAACAACCTCAAGGCCAATCCTCATCTAAGTATAACCGCGGTTGACGAACATAAATTTATAGGGTATTGTCTAAAAGGAAAAGCCAGGATTGTTGAAAGACAAAGATTAATTCCCGAGATATCAGAGGCATGGGAAAAGCGGTTAACCCGTCGGATTACCCAAAGAATCCTTAAAAATATAACAGGTGAAAAAGGGCATACCGCGCACCCAGAAAGCCTCTTACCAAAACCCGCATATACGATTGTGATGGGAGTAGAAGAAATTATTGATCTAACTCCCAGACACCTCAAATGATTTACGATCTTATTATCATTGGCGCAGGTCCCGCTGGGATTACTGCTAGCGTTTATGCAGCGCGTAAAAAACTTAATTTTTTGCTAATTACCAGAGACATTGGTGGACAGGCCATTTTAAGTGGCGAGGTTGAAAATTATACCGGCTATCAATTTATTAGTGGTCCGGAATTAGTACAGAAGTTTGAAGAGCATATGCGCAAATTCAATATAGAATTAAAAGAAGGTGAAGAGGCAGTTGAAGTGAAGAAGTTAGAGGATAAAATCGCAGTTCAAACCAATAAAGATATATACGAAGCAAGAACTGTAATCATTGCTTCAGGCAAAAGATCAAGAGAGCTAAATGTCGCAGGAGAAAAAGAATTTAAAAATCGGGGGCTTACTTATTGTGCTACTTGCGACGCGCCTTTATTTCAAGGTAAAGACATAGCCGTTATTGGTGGTGGCAATTCTGCCTTGGATGCCGTTTTACAGTTAATCAAGATTGCCAAAAAAGTTTATATTATAAACAATACCCCTGCCTTAAGTGGCGATGCAGTAATGCTGGATAAGGTTAAAGATAGCAAAATCGTATCTGTATATAATAACGCTAAAGTCGCGCAAATTATCGGCGACAAACTTGTAAAGGCGATAAAGATTAAAAAAGAAGAAAAAGAAGAGATATTATTTGTTGAGGGGGTATTCGTAGAAATTGGTTTAATTCCCAATGCAGAATTTGTAAAAGATGTGGAAAAAAATCAATTTGGCGAAATCAAGATAAATTGTTATAACGAAACAAATATCGCAGGTATTTTTGCAGCGGGTGATGTGACCGATGTCCCGGCAAAACAAATTATCATTGCTGCAGGAGAAGGTGCAAAGGCATCTTTAAGCGCGTTTAGATATTTAATGCAGCATAAATTTTAAAATGGGAAGGTAAAAATTTTTAGTAAGTATTGCATATTTAATATTTTTGTATATAATAATAGGATATTTATCCCGCACCTTTAAAAGTGCGGGATTTAGTTAAGGAGGCTAGGATTATGAACAAAAAGAGCGTCAAGGATGTAAGCATCCAAGGTAAAAAGGTGTTGATGCGCGTAGATTTTAATGTGCCCTTAGATGACGAGTTAAATGTAACTGACGATACACGGATAAAAGCGGCGCTTCCCACAATAGAATATTGTCTTGAGGAAGATGCAAAAAAAGTAATTTTAATGAGCCATTTAGGCAGGCCGGACGGCAAGGTAGTAGAAAAATACAGCTTAAAGCCAGTTTCTAAAAGATTGTCGGAATTATTGAGGGAGCCCGTAAGACAACTTAATGACTGTATAGGGGAGTCTGTTAAGAGAGAAATAGACGCCTCAAAAGAAAGAGTGATACTTTTAGAAAACCTGCGTTTTCATCCAGAGGAAGAAAAAAACGACGCAAATTTTGCCCAAGAATTAGCCGCTTTGGGCGAAATTTACGTAAATGACGCTTTTGGCACTGCACACCGCGCGCATGCCTCAACTGAAGGAGTAACCAAATTTCTCAAACCAGCGGTAGCTGGATTTTTGCTTGAGAAAGAAATTAAATATCTTGGTGAAGCGGTATTTAACCCGAAAAAACCTTACGCCGTAATTTTGGGCGGAGCCAAAGTCTCGGATAAAATAATGCTTATTGAAAATCTTTTGAAGAAGGCGGATATAATTTTAATCGGCGGCGGTATGTGTTATACTTTCCTGAAAGCCCAAGGGAAAACCATAGGCAATTCAAAGCTGGAAGCGGATAAATTAGATGTAGCCAAAAATATTTTAGAAAAAGCCAAACAGGCAAACGTCAGGATTATCCTACCTGTTGATAACTTAGTAGTAGAAAAAGTTGACGCAACTGCCAAAACTGAAATTGTCGGCGAAAACATACCTGACGAAAAAATCGGCGTGGATATTGGGCCAAAATCAATACAGCTGTTTAAAGACAATTTAAAAGCCGCAAAGACAATAGTCTGGAACGGCCCATTGGGTATTTTTGAAATAGATGCCTTTAGTAAAGGCACAGAAGAAATTGCCAGGTTTATCGCCGGCTTAGGTGCCACTACAATTATTGGAGGCGGCGATTCCGCCGCAGCGGTAGTTAAATTTGGGCTGGAGAATAAAATGAGCCATGTTTCTACTGGCGGCGGTGCATCGCTTGAATTCTTAGAGGGTAAGACCTTGCCGGGGATAGCAGCATTAACGGATAAATAGCGTTTAGGTTTTAGTGAGGGATAAGTATGCGAAAGCCGATTATCGCCGGAAACTGGAAGATGTATAAAACTATCTCTCAAGCCATTGAATTAGCCAATGGTTTAAAGAGGGAATTATATAAAATAGATTCTCAAGATATAGATATTGTGCTTTGTCCACCTTTTACCGCCTTGACAGAAGTAGGAGAGGTAATTTACGGTTCAAATCTACAATTGGGTGCGCAGGATTTACATTGGGAGGACGAAGGTGCGTTTACTGGCGAGGTATCCGGTCTTTTTTTAAAAGATGTAGGTGTAAAATATGTAATTATTGGTCATTCTGAAAGAAGGCAGTTTTTTGGCGAGACCAACGCATCCGTAAACAAAAAGATAAAGGCTGCCTTAAGAAATGGATTGGTGCCAATCGTATGCGTGGGCGAAAACCTTAAAGAAAGAGAAGAGAATAAGACCTTTGATGTAATTAGAGACCATATCGAGAATGGCCTGAAAGACATTAGTCAGGAGGATGCGTTTAAGCTGGTTATTGCCTATGAACCGGTGTGGGCAATCGGTACAGGCAAAACCGCTACCCCGTCTCAGGCGCAGGAAGCGCAAAAATTTATTCGCGATTTATTAAGTAAGATGTATAATAATAGCGTTGCCCAAGATATAAGGATTCAATACGGAGGCAGTGTAAAGCCAGAAAATATTGCCGAATTGATAAAGCAACCGGATATAGATGGTGCTTTAGTAGGCGGTGCAAGTTTAAAGGTAGATTCATTTAGTGCGATTGTAAAAAATACCCTAGGAGCAGAGTAATGTTTATTTTTGTTTTAATAATTCATATTTTAGCCTGTTTACTTTTAATTGGCATTATTCTTATTCAGTCAGGGAGGGGCGGTGGATTGGTGGAGAGTTTTTCGGGCGTGGAGTCAATGTTGGGAACAAAGACGAGCGCTTTTTTAACCCGCCTTACTACGGTGTTGGCAGTTATATTTATTACTACTTGTTTAACCTTAGCGCTATTATCTATTCAGAGAGGTAAATCAGTAACTGAGCGGATAAAAATTCCGGTAGCCGAACCTGCGGAAAAATCAAAAGAAGCGCAGGAAGAAAAAGTCATACCTTCTGACCAAGCCACGATGGAACAGAAAGCCGTTTCGGCTGAAAGTAATCAGACGACGACCCCTTAATTTGGTAAGGGGCCACATTAGATGTTGTAACCGACAGCGGGCATCATGATTTATATTAAATAGGACTATCATGGTAGGTGATAGTCCTATTGTTTTAAGATGAATAGAAGATTATTCTGGATATTTGCCTTAAGTAGTGCGGTTTATTTTACGCAAGGTATTGAAGGTCTTCCCTCCCAAAGTCTTTTTTATTATCTTAAAGAGACCCTGCATTTTTCGCCAGAAAAGATAATGGTTATCAATAGCATCCTTATTTCTGCTTGGTTAGTTAAGCCGGTAATCGGATATATCATTGATAATTCTTTTAGCAAAAAACTCTGGATTTTTTTCTCGGTGGCGCTGGATATAATCACGGTTTTATTTATCGGGTTATTAAATTTACCGATTTTTATGCTTATTATTTTATTATTGTGGAATTCCACGAACAGTGCCTTTCGGGATGTGAGCGCAGATGGGATTATGTGCGTAGAAGGAAAGATACACCAGGCGACAGGTAGAATCCAAAGCATCCAATGGATATCCATTTCAATTTCTGGATTGATTATCGGCATTGGTGGAGGGATCATTGCGCAAAAATGGGATTATCGAATTGGATACCTTTGCCTAATACCCATTTATATTTTAGTAGCAATAATTGCCTCTTTTTATAAGGAAACAGCTACTTTAAATAATAATGCGAATACGAAAAATTCTTTGTTGCGACATTTAAAAGAATTGTTGATGGATAAAAATTTGTTGGTTGTGGCATTATTTATTTTCCTTTATAAGTATTCTCCTTCTTTTGGGACTCCGCTTTTCTTTATCCAGAGAGATGTATTTAAATGGGGAAAGATCTGGATTGGGTTTTTAGGTACTATCGGAACAGTTTTTGAGATCTGCGGTGCGCTGCTTTATTATAAATTCAGCACAAAAATAAAAATCAGGAAATGGCTGTTTTTTTCCGTATTTTTGGGAGCAATAACGACATTAAGTTATCTTTATTATACGCCGGTGACGGCAGTTATTTATAATGTTTTATACAGTTTTATCGGAATGTTTATTTTTCTAATGGTGATGGATTTTATGGCCAGAAATACGACAAAAGGATTTGAAGCGACTTCCTTTGCACTTTTATGTAGCGTCAGCAATCTTTCCCTTACTGCCAGCAATCTTTCCGGTGCATTTTTATTGTCAAAAATAGGCCTAAAATGGCTAATTGTTTTATCCGCCTTCACGAGTTTTTTGTGTTTGCCCCTGATTAAAAAATTGAGGGAAACATAGGGCCAGACAAAATTACCATCTTTCTAACAATGCTTGCCAAACGCCAAATCTATTGTATAATATAAATTTATGATGCAGGCATTAAATACATTTTTGTTGTCATTTATACCGATTTTTGTGGCGGTAGATTCTATCGGTAACATACCACTTTTTGTTTCTTTGGTAGAGGGGACCACCAAAAAAGAACGTCGTAAGATTATTGTACAATCAGTCACTACTGCCACCGTAGTAGCCGTTGCTTTTATGTTTGTAGGCAGATGGGTATTGAATTTTGTGGGCATTACTATTTCTGATTTTCAGATTGCCGGTGGTGCACTTTTATTCGTCATTTCAATGCGTCTGCTTCTTCCGACTCAGAGCAAAGGATTTTTGGTAGATAGCAGAGAAAAAGACATCGGTGTTTTTCCCTTAGGTACTCCGCTTATTACTGGGCCGGCGGTATTAACGACGACACTGATGATGCTGGATAGTTTTGGACCGGCGTTTACTTTTGCCTCTTTAGTTGTGAATATGTTCGTTGTTTGGATTACCCTGGTTAAGTCTGATACGATTATGAAAATTATGGGTGCAAACGGCACACGGGCATTTGCAAAAATTATGTATATTCTTTTGGCCGCAATAGGCGTGATGATGGTAAGAAAAGGGGTAATCGGGCTGATAGGCCGATGATGAAGAAAGTTATTACCTTTATTATGGCAGGAGGCAAGGGAGAGCGCCTGTGGCCTCTGACCCGCGACCGCGCAAAACCCGCAGTTCCTTTTGGTGGAATTTATCGGATCATTGATTTTACTTTAAGTAATTGTATCAATTCGGGGCTGCGCAGAATCTATGTCCTTACCCAGTATAAATCCATATCCTTACACCGGCATATCCGTATGGGTTGGTCCATATTTTCTTCAGAATTGGGTGAATTTATCGAAATACTTCCGGCGCAGCAGAGGGTAGGCGAGTCCTGGTATTTAGGCACCGCCGATGCAATATACCAAAACATTTATACGATTGAAATGGAAAGACCTGATGAAGTATTGATTTTGGCGGGCGACCATGTCTATAAAATGAATTATTATCAGATGATTGATTTTCACCGTTCAATTGATGCCGATCTGACAGTAGGTGTTGTAGAAATGAGTAAAGAAAAATCTTCTCAGTTGGGGGTAGTAGAGGTTGATGATGTAGGTCGTGTTAAGGGATTTGAAGAAAAACCCCGCCATCCCAAAACTATTCCCGGCGCTCCTGATAAAATTTATGCCTCGATGGGTATTTACGTTTTTAAGTGTAAAGTTTTGGAGGAGGAATTGATTGAGGATAGTGGTAATAAATCATCAGAACATGATTTTGGTAAGGATATTTTACCTCATATGATAAAACAGGGCTATAAAGTGGCGGCTTACAATTTTAAAGATGAGAATAAAAAAGAGGCAAAATACTGGCGCGATATCGGTACCATTGATGCTTATTATGAAGCGAATATGGATTTAGTGGCGGTGGAGCCGGTATTTAATCTCTACGATAAAGACTGGCCGATCAGGACTTATCAGGAACAATATCCACCCCTAAAAACTGTATTCTCTGGAGATGAGATTACAGGAAGAGTGGGTTTGGTCCTGGATTCATTGGTTTCCAGCGGCTGTATTATTAGTGGCGGTAAAGTTCAGCGTTCAATACTTTCACCCAATGTGCGCATAAACAGTTTTTCAGAGGTTTATGATTCCATTCTTATGGAGGGCGTTAATGTAGGCAGATACGCCAAAATAAAAAGGGCAATTATTGATAAAGACGTAGATATCCCTTCAGGAGCAGTTATTGGTTATGACCTAGAAGAGGATAAAAAGAAATTTTTGGTGACGGAATCAGGCATTGTAGTGGTGGCGAAGGGAACAAAAATCAAATGATCAGAAAAGCTAATATCAAAGATGTAAAACAAATCCATAAACTCATAAACTATTTTGCTGCTAAAGATTTAATGATCGCGCGTTCACTAAATGAACTTTATGAAAACATCCGGGATTTCTGGGTATACGAAGAAAAGAGTAAGGTCGTTGGCTGCGCGGCTTTACATGTGGTAGGTTGGCAAGAATTGGCAGAAATAAAATCTTTGGCGGTAGAAAAACGCCGGCAGAGAAAAGGCATTGGTAAGTCTCTGGTGCTAAAATGTCTTGAAGAGGCGAGTACTTTAGCCGTAAAGAAGGTCTTTTGTTTGACCTATCTGCCAGAATTTTTTATGCGTTTTGGATTTAAAAAAATAGATAAGTCAAAACTTCCTCATAAGGTTTGGATTGAATGTTGCAATTGTCCGAAATTTCCCGATTGCAAAGAAATTGCTTTAGTCAAAGAAATTTAGGAGGAGATTTATGGAATTAAGAGAGCTATTGATGTTGTGTATTGAGCAAAAGGCATCCGATTTACATATCACTGAACATGAGCCGCCGATACTCAGGATCCACGGCAAGCTCCACCGTACCGATTATAAGCCCTTAACGCGCGAAGAGACAAAAAGACTGGTTTATTCCATTTTAACCAATCCCCAAAAAGAGATATTTGAGAAAAATCTTGAGCTTGATTTCTCTTTATCTTTACCCGATTTAGACAGATTTCGCGTAAATGTACATCTGCAAAGGGGATCGGTAGAAGCAGCTTTTAGAAGGGTTCCTTTAAAAATCCCTTCTATTGATGAGTTGGGCCTGCCGCCGATAGTTAAGGATTTGGTCAGAAAACCCAATGGCTTAGTTTTAGTCACCGGTCCAACAGGCGTAGGAAAGACCACTACCCTGGCAGCGATGATAGACCTCATTAACAATGAAAGAGAGAGTCTCATTGTTTGCATTGAAGATCCCATTGAGTTTATACATAAAAATAAGAAGAGTATTATTAAGCAAAGAGAGGTTTATTCTGACACCCATACATTTGCGGAAGCGCTAAGGCATGTCCTGCGTCAAGACCCCAATATAATTGTAGTAGGAGAAATGAGAGACCTGGAAACGATATCCACAACCTTGACGGCGGCTGAGACCGGACACCTGGTTTTGGCGACATTACATACCCCCGATGCGCCACAAACGGTGCAAAGAATTATTGATGTATTTCCTCCTTATCAACAACAACAAGTTAGGCTTCAGTTGGCAGATTGTATCCAAGGTGTAATTTCTCAGTTATTATTACCACGTGTGGATGGAAAGGCCTTGGTTTTGGCTTGCGAAATAATGGTGGGAACGCCGGCAATCAGAAATTTAATTCGCGAACAAGAAATTGCCCAGATTCCTACGATAATGCAGACGAGTTATCAATTTGGCATGAAGACAATGGATAGGTCTCTTAAAGAACTTTACACACAAAAACTTATTACATTGGATGTGGCTATTTCCAAAGTGAAAAGCACTGAAGAATTCAGGCAATTATAGAGAAAGGAAAGCTATAGATGAAGATAGAGGGTCAAGCTATAAAATTAGAAGATAATATTAACACCGATTTTATAATTTCGGGTCGGTATAAATTTTCCATAACCGATATGAAGGAACTTTCCAAACATATCATGGAGGATATCGACCCTGAATTTCCCAAAAAAATTTCGCCCGGTAAGTCAATAATTGTAGCGGGAAAAAATTTTGGTATGGGTTCTTCCCGCGAACAGGCCCCTTTAGTTATTAAAGAGGCAGGGATTGTGGCGGTGGTGGCCAAAAGCTTTGCGCGTATATTCTATCGCAATGCCTTTAATATTGGTCTGCCTTTGGTTGAGGCAGATACTGATAAAATTTTAGAAGGAGATATGTTAAGTATCGATTTTGATAAAGGCATTCTTAAAAATTTAACTAAAAATTTAGAGTTAAAAATTGCACCACTCCCACCGATAATGCAAAAGTTACTGGAAGAAGGTGGTATTGTGGCGTATTATAAGAAATACGGAGAATTAAAGATAAATGGCTTATAAGCTCACTTTAATCCCCGGTGATGGTATTGGGCCAGAGGTTGTCCAGGCGGCAAAAAGATGCGTAGAGGCAACAGGCATAAAGATAGACTGGGAATTGGCTTTAGCGGGTGCGGATGCTTGGGAAAAATATGGCGACCTTTTACCAAAAGAGACGCTGGATTCTATAAAAAGAAATAAGATTGCTTTAAAGGGCCCCATAATTACACCGGTAGGAACTGGTTTTCGTTCAGTAAATGTAGCTATTCGACAGTCGCTTGACCTTTTTGCCTGTGTGCGGCCGGTAAAATCTTATGCCGGCATAAATACTCCCTTTAAAGATATAGATCTCGTAATCATCCGTGAAAATAGCGAAGACCTTTATGCGGGAATTGAATTTAAGGAAGGCGAGGCGACAACAAATCAATTGATTGCCACACTAGAGAATTTACAACCTAAAAAAATCAAGCCAGATTCCGGTATATCCATAAAGCCGATCTCCCGCTCTGCCTCAAGAAGGATTGTTGAGTTTGCTTTTGAATATGCACTAAAAAATAGAAGAAAAAAAGTGACTTGTGTACATAAGGCAAATATTATGAAATTTACTGATGGTCTTTTTCTGGAAGTCGCCAGAGAAGTCAGTACAAAATATGCCGACAGAATAATCTTTGAGGATGTAATTGTAGATAATCTGGCGATGCAATTAGTTAAGCAGCCACAAAATTTTGATTGTTTGGTTTTGCCCAATCTCTATGGCGATATAATTTCTGATTTAGCGGCAGGGCTTATTGGCGGTTTGGGTGTTGCGGCAGGGGCAAATATTGGCGAGGGAATCGCGGTATTTGAGGCAGTGCATGGCGCAGCTCCTAAGTATGCCGGCAAAAATAAGGTTAATCCGACGGCCATGATTTTATCCGCGGTGTTGATGTTAAGATATATCGGAGAAGAGAAGGCAGCGGAAAGGTTAGAAAGGGCGATTAGCCTTGTACTTGCTGAAGGAAAATTCGTCACCTACGACTTAAAGCCACACCGAGACGATCCTACCGCAGTAGGAACCAGTCAAATGGCGGATGCCATCATTGATAAATTAAAGAGTTTAGGGTAAAAGGAATTGGGTTTAGGGAATGTATAAAATAAGTATAATTGGCGCAGGAAATGTGGGAGGTCTGGCGGCGCTACGCCTTATCTCGGAAAGAATAGGCGAAGTAGTTCTGGTTGATAAATTAAAAGGCCTTGCAGAAGCAAAAATGCTTGATTTAAAAGACAGCCAGGCCTTAACAAAACAGGATTATTATGTTAAAGGCACAGATGATATAACCCAGATTAAAGATTCAGAGATTGTGATTATTACCGCTGGCTTGGCGCGCCAGCCGGGTATGAGCCGCGAAGACCTGTTAATTAAAAATGCCCAGATTACTCAAGAGATTGCGGGGAACATAAAAAAATTTTGCACCTCCAGTATTGTAATTGTGGTAAGCAATCCAGTAGATATCCTTACCTATCTTACTTTTAAGATAACCGGTTTTAAACCACATAAAGTTTTTGGTATGGGTATTAGCTTGGATGCAGCCCGTTTTGCCAATCTCATTGCCGAGGAATTAAATTTAAGCCCTAATCTGGTGGAGACAGTAGTTGTGGGCAGTCATGGCGAAGGGATGTTACCCCTGCCGCGACTGACTAAGATAAGAGGCGTAGACCTGGATAAGTTTCTTGATGCGGAAAAAATAAGTCAAGTTGTTAAGATGACTGTTGAGCGGGGAGCGCAGATTGTTTCCCTTCTTGGTAGCGGCAGTGCTTATTTTGCTCCTTCTGCCGCAATTGCGGATATTGTAAAAGCGATTGTAAAGGACGAGAAACGTCTCATTGGGGTATCTTGCTATCTTAATGGAGAATATAATTTAAAAGATATTTATCTGGGTCTGCCGGCGCGCATTGGCAGGAGTGGCATTGAACAGATAATTCCGCCTGAACTAAATTCTGAAGAGGAAGCAGTCCTGAATAAATCCGTTAAAAAATTAAGAGAACATATTGAGGTTATAAGAAAGTTTATTGATTGATGAAATCTTATGACTTGGCAATAATCGGAGCAGGCTGGGCAGGTTTTAATGCGGCTTTAAGAGCGGATGGTCTGGGGCTAAAAGTTGTTTTGATTGAAGAAGAAGAAATCGGAGGTACCTGCCTTAACCGCGGCTGTATTCCTACTAAATTTTTAGTCCATTCGGCAAAATTATTCTCACAGGCAAAAAAAGCCAATCAGTTTGGCATTGCTATTTCCCAATCCCAGATAAACCTGGCTGAGGCAAAACAGAAAAAAGATATCCTGGTTAAGACATTAAGAGATAATCTATTAAATCTTTTAAGAAGCAGAAAAGCCATTGATTTTATTAAAGCAAGGGCAAAACTTATATCCAGAAATGAGATTTCTTTGGGAGATGAAAAGATAACTTCTAAATTTATCCTCATCGCCTCTGGTTCTCGGCCAAAAGAATTGGGTGACTTAAAGTTTGATTCCGAAAAAGTACTCTCCAGCACTGAAATCTTAAATTTAGAAAATTTGCCTAAAAATATACTGATTATCGGCGGTGGGGTGATCGGTTGTGAATTCGCTTCTCTATTTTCTAATTTAGAAACTGAAGTTTTAATAGTAGAATTTATGGACAGGTTATTACCACAAGAAGATGTAGAGATTTCCAGGAAAATTGAGACGATATTTAAGAAAAGAAAGATTAATGTAATGACTAAAACCGATGCGAGAAATTTAGATTGGAAGAGTTTTGATAAAGTTTTATTATGTATCGGCAGGGACCCTTACACGTCAGAAATGGGCTTGCAAGATATAGGGATAAAACTGGAAAAGACAAGGATTGTTACTGATGAGTATATGCGCACAGATATAGAAAATATTTATGCTGCTGGTGACTGCACATCGCCAAAACAGTTGGCGCACCTGGCTACCCATCAGGCAATCTTGGCGGTTGAGAATATGGTTAATTCAAATAATCCACACACCTTTAATATCAATGTCATTCCCAGTTGTATTTTTACTGACCCGGAAATTGCCAGCATTGGCTTAGATGAGAGCAGTGCACGAAAACAAAACCTAAAGATAATAATTGACCGATTTGATTTCTTGGGTTCGGGTATGGCAAGGATTATCAATGAGACCGAAGGTTTTATTAAAATAGTTTCGGATAAAGATACGGAGAAAATATTGGGTGCGGCGATGATTGGGCCGCGTGTTACTGAATTAATTGCTATCTTCAGCGTAGCGATTAAGCAGGGGCTTACACGCCGGGAACTTGCCGAAGTAATATTTGCGCACCCTACGCTTTCTGAAGGTATCGGGGAGGCGCTACATAAAGGTTTATATGGATTTTAAGGTTTTTGATTTGGGATTAATCGAGTATAATCAGGCCTTTAATTTTCAGAAAGAAATTTGGCAAGGGGTAAAGGAAAACAAAATTCCTTCTAGTATAATTATCTGCGAACATTATCCCGTGATTACTTTGGGAAGGAATACAAAAAAAGCAAATATTTTTGTTGACCCATCTCAATTAAAGAAAAATGGCATTGAAGTTATCAAAACCGATCGGGGAGGAGATATTACTTATCATGGACCGGGCCAGTTAGTTTTTTATCCCATTTTTAATCTTAATAATTTTAGGCGCGATATCGCATTCTTTTTAAGAAATCTGGAGGAGGTGGTTATAAGATATCTCTACGAGTTGGGTATAGTAGCAGAAAGGATTACTGGCTTGACGGGGGTGTGGGTGGGAGGAAAAAAGATTTCGTCGATCGGTATTGCCATAAGAAAATGGACTACCTATCATGGGTTAAGTTTAAATGTTTACCGCCCTTGTCTTTTAAATTTCGGTCTTATTCGGCCTTGTGGTATGGATATTGAGGTAACCTCTTTAGAAGATATTCTGGGTCGGGTTAAGAGAGATAAGATAAAGAATGGAATAGTGAGAAAATTTGGCGAGATTTTTAAATATCAAGGAGAGAAAAGATGACTAAAGTTATATTGCCTGAATTGGGTGAAGGTATAGACAAGGCCATTGTTTCATACTGGTATCATAAGGAAGGAGACAAAGTTAAAGAGAAAGAAGATTTGGTTGAGCTCACTACTGACAAAGCCACCTTTAACCTGCCTTCCCCGTGCAATGGAGTTTTGGTAAATATTTTATGTCCCGAAGGCCAGACGGTACATATAGGCGAGGCCTTGGCAGAGATTGATGAAAATGGGTGAAAAGCATATCCTTTTAATGTATATCTCCCATGTTTCCGGACACCGCAGCGCTGCTTTTGCTGTTGAACAAGCAATAAAGATCTTGGAACCCGGCACGAAAGTACTTAATATAAACACTTTTACTTATACCAATCCCATCTCAACTTCAATAGTGAGTTATATCTATCTACATATAATTAAACGCCTGCCTTTTATCTGGAGATACCTTTATGATAATCCTGAGTTTATAAAAAAAACCGAAAGGACCAAGG
>JAMWDD010000122.1 GCA_023818885.1 Candidatus Omnitrophota bacterium
TACCAAATACACCCCTACCTCAGGGATTCCGGAGTTAAAAGAATTAATCTGTGAAAAATTTAAAAACGATAATTCCATTTTCTATAGTCCCGATGAGATTGTGGTTTCTTGCGGGGCAAAACACAGTATATTTAATGCCCTGGCCGTTTTGATAGAAAATGGCGATGAAGTGATTATCCCTTCGCCTTACTGGGTGAGTTATCCGGAAATGGTTTATCTTGCGGCAGGAACACCGGTATTTGTGGAGACCTCTCCTCACAATAATTTTAAGCTCACCCCCGCGCAACTTAAGCAGCATATAAATAAAAGAACCAAACTTTTGATATTGAATTCTCCCTCTAACCCCACGGGTAGCGTTTATACTGAGCAGGAATTAAGAGAGATCGGCCAGTTGTGTTTAGAAAATAATATATTCATCATCAGTGACGAAATATATGAAAAATTAATCTATGACGGTTGCCGACATTTTTCTCTTGCCAGCATAGACAAAAAGGTGCGTGAGCTTACCATTACAGTCAATGGCGTATCCAAGGCCTATGCAATGACTGGTTGGCGGATTGGTTATCTGGGTGCAACAAAAGAGATTGCCCAGGCAATCTCCCGCTTACAGGACCACACTACTTCCTGCCCTACATCAATAAGCCAGAAGGCAGCCTGTGCTGCCTTAAGACAAGGAGAAGAATTTACCAAAAAGATGTGCGAGGAGTTTAAGAAAAGAAGGGATTATGCCATTAAGCGTTTAGATAATATGGGTAAACTTGACTATATCTGGCCACAAGGGGCATTTTATATCTTTTGCTGCATAAAATATACCGGTCTTTTAAGCGATGATTTTTCCCACCGGCTCCTTGAAGAGGCAGGGGTTTCGGTTATCCCTGGTTCCGGTTTTGGCCGGTCTGATTACATAAGAATAAGTTTTGCCACGGGTATGAAAGAAATAGAAAAAGGGATGGACCGTTTAGAGAAGTGGCTGGAGAAGCTATAAATACGGTCAGGGCACAAAAAGATGGGTAAGACGATAGCAGAAAAGATTTTAAGTAAACACGCAAAAAAAGATTTACGCGCGGGAGATTTTGCGATCTGTGATGTAGATTTTTGCTTTTCCCAAGATGGCACAAGCGGTATTGTGATTGAGCGGATAAAAGAGCTTGGGTCAAAAAGATTAAAATGCGATTTTTGTATGGTGATTGACCACAACGCGCCTTCTCCCAACCAAGGCGCATCTCTGGTGCATAAAAAGATGCGTGATTTCGCCCAAGATTATCGGGTCAATCTTTACGATATTGGTTGCGGGATATGCCATCAGGTTATACCGGAATCAGGGAGGATTTTACCCGGTGATTTGGTTTTGGGTGCAGATTCGCATACTACAACCTATGGCGCATTAGGGATTTTTTCTTCGGGCGTGGGTTCGACAGATTTAGCCATTACCCTGGCGACGGCGAGAAATTGGTTTCGTGTGCCTGAGACGATAAAGATTGTATTAAAAGGCAAAATCCCCAAAGGTGTATTTGCCAAGGATATCATCCTTTATATTATTGGCGATTTAAAGGTAGACGGAGCAACTTATAAGGCAATTGAATTTTACGGTCCGGTAATACACAAACTAGATATGGATGGCCGTTTCACCATTTCTAATATGCTGGTTGAGATGGGAGCAAAATGCGGTTTTTTGCCAGTAGACAAAAAGACGATTCTGTGGTTAAAAAAACAGGGGGTAAAAGAAGAAAAAATTCAACCGGTAGTTGCGGATAAGGATGCCCGTTACGCACTTATTAAAGAATACGATGTGTCTAAATTAGAGCCGATGGTGGCAAGACCGCATTCTCCAGACAATACTGCCGCTATAAGAGAAGTCGAGGGGATAAAGATTGACGAGGCCTTTTTGGGAACTTGCACTAATGGTCGTCTTTCTGATTTGAAGATAGCCGCGCAGATATTAAAAAGAAAAAAAGTAGCAAGGGGAGTGAAGTTTATCGTAGTTTGCGCCTCAAAAAAGATTTTTTTAGAGGCCCTAAAATTGGGAATTATTAATACATTTATTCAGGCGGGTGCAGCGGTCTTGCCACCTGGTTGCGGGCCATGTGTGGGAACCCATGGGGGCATTCCTGCGGATAAAGAGATAGTCATCTCAACAGCCAACCGCAACTTTATTGGCCGGATGGGAAACCCGGCTGCCTTTATCTATCTTGCCTCTCCTGCTACTGTAGTTGCCTCGGCAATTGAAGGTAAGATCACTGACCCCCGTAAATATATATAGGTATATATTAACTAAAAAAAGAGTTGACAAAATATAATTTTAAATTAAAATTTTAGATGAGGCGAATATGATTACGGAAATCGGAATTGTAGCAGGTGATATTTGGCACTATCTTGACCAGCACGGTGAAGTTTATCTTACAGATTTAATTAAAGGGATAGATAAACCCCGCGACAATATCCTGATGAGCTTAGGTTGGCTAGCAAGGGAAGGGCATATAATATTAGTAGTGGAAGAAGGGGCTAACTATAGAATCAGCTTGAGAAAACAATAGGTAAAATTATGAAGAAAAACAAGAAGGCAATCGTTTTGGTGTTAGTTTTAGGCACTATTCTCTTAATCGTTATCTTAAGTTATG
>JAMWDD010000123.1 GCA_023818885.1 Candidatus Omnitrophota bacterium
GATAAGGATACTCATCCACCAATAAGCACCCCAGAGAGGCATTAATACTGGCTTAAGAAATTTGATTGCTACAAAAGGCAGGCCTAAAACTAAGGTGTAGACAACCGCAAAGATACCAGCGCGGGTGACGGCAACGCGGATATCCATAAGGCGGTAGCGCAGGATGGCGTAGGCGATGATAAAAACATGGACTGGCGCTAAATATGTACCAAATGGATTTAGTATAGGAATGTTTATATCCCAAACAAGAAAAAAATTAGCAGCGCCTCCGAAATAACCAATAATGTAAGCAACTAGTAAATATTTTAATTGGTTACGTTTCGCACCGGTTGAATATAAACATGCCTTATATAATCTATGTATTCCATAAATAATGCAGATTACAAAGAATGCGACTAAAACACCATAAAGTGGCCCTGGTTCACCGAAATTAATTATGCCAAATTTTCGTTCAGCGCGCGGCGATATTAGACTTGTGGTCGGTGATAAAATTGCAATTATAATACTAAATAGATAGCAAAATCTTAATAACCACTTTTTATCTTTTATTTCTAAAAACGAAAAGACAAAGTGTAAGAAAAAAGTAGGAATAAACACAACCCCTATTTGTTCTATCCTTGCCCAAAACCATGAAGCTTCAAGTGTGGGGCCGTAGACATTACCTATTTGCGTTCCGCTCCACCAAGCGATACTTAAACAAAATAACCCAAAGGTTATATTAGTCCTACTTTTTTTGTTCTTAAAATAGACAAAAAGACCTAAAAAAAATGTAGTAATACTGCTGAAGGCTAAGGCTAAAATAAAATGTTCTCTGTAACCCATTTTATATCTTAGTTAATATAATGAAAAAAATACATCCCCTTTTAATATATCTTTTTTCAATATAAACTTGCTCTTTCGTTATTTCTTTCATAATATTTATTAAGTTTTCTTCGTTACGAAAATAAAAATTCCAATCGCAAAACCAATTCGGCTGTAAAGGCTTATATCTTTCTATGTCCTTATGAGCGATTACTAATTTACCTTTAGACTGTAAAATATCGTAAGAAAATTTTAAAAGACTCTTAAGAACTCTGTCAGGTAGATAATCAGCTAGGCCGATGGTATAAACCATATCAAAATTACATTGCAAATCAGGTAATTTGGCTTTATTCTTAACAGATAAATTAATAACATTTTCTTTTAAAAATCTAAATTGTATATTCTTAGGTATTCTATCTAGATTATTTTTTGAAAATTGTAATGCTTGTTCATCCTGGTCTAAACAAACAAAATTTATTTCTTTTTCGGTCATAAAATTATCTTCAATAAAAAGTTCTCTTATTTCTCGACAAGCACCGCATGCTAAATTTAAAATGTTAATTTTATTGGAATTACAAGATACGATAAACTCCCTTAAAATATTTTTCATTTCGTTTTTTCTTTCTCTCACGCCAATAGCATAATCATTATCCAAAAAATCTTTATCATAAAAAAATCCAATTCCTTCAGAAACGGCTCTATTATTATAAATCATCTCTAATAATTCATAATCTCCAGGATACCCTCGTGGCTTCTCTAATGCATTTTTTACTATAATTCCTTTTGTCGTCCAATAACTAACTAATTTCCTAAAGTTTTCTTTTATCTTTTTTATAAGGAGCGCGCTATCTATTTCTTTCTCAATCTCATCTCCTTTTTGAACAACAAAATCATTTAAAAAAGATAACTTTTGTTCTATTTCGTGAGGTTGTATTACTTTCGCTATTAAAAGGTTATTTATTTCCGTAACTCTATCTAAATATTCTCTTACATAATTTATAAAAAAATTATAAACCTTATCTTTAATGCGCTTATCTTCGATATTATCTATAAGGATTTTGATCTGGTTTGAAATTAATACTTTCCCCAACATCTCTAAGTCCTTCTCTCCCAATCTGACAAAACACGCTCCATAAGTAAATCTTCCTTCTTTTATCAAGCGTTTATTCCAGATAATCTTAAGTTCTGTATCAATTGACTCTTCTGGTGAAAGTTCAATTTTAGCGTGGACTTTTGATAAGAGTAAGGGTTTTTCTAAAGCAAATCCTAGGCCCCCTTGACTTAAATCAACTGTTTCGCCTAAAAATTCAGGAGTTATACGAATAGGAAACGTAACATTAACCCTGGGAAATTGCCTTTTTTCAGTTATACCTTTGTCCATAAAAACTCCTTTTTTTGATTTCATTCGGCGCTACTACACCTAAACCAGTAATCACTACTCGGCGTTTTTTAGTCATTTTATCTTGCTTGTTCTTCCATCCAGGCGTCAATCTTGGATTTCTTAAAGCGCCAGACCCTGCCTATCTTTGCAGCGGGAATTTTTTTCTGATGGAGCCAATTATAGAGGGTCGTCCGGCTAATCTTAAGATACTGGCGCACTTCTTTAAAGGTTAGGATTTCTTCGGTCATTTAATATACCACTAAATATCTTTAAGTATCAATGAGTATAAATATATATATTTAATTTGCTTTTGTCAATAAAAACCTTGCGCCAGAGAAAAAGAGTTTATGCGGTCATTTTCTTTCGCCAAAAGATAAATCGCTGCGTTTTTAGTATGCAGGGTCTTGGTGATAAAAGCCACAAT
>JAMWDD010000124.1 GCA_023818885.1 Candidatus Omnitrophota bacterium
GGCAAATTCATGGGTAACATTGACTATGGGGATGGCCTTTGCCTGGGCATTGCCCTGGATGACTTCCACACAATCAATATGCCCTCTTGCCTCAGGAGCACTGGCGGTCAACTCATTGATTATTTCACTTGCCGCATTATCTTTTACCGCAATACGGCTTTTAATCAGACCACGCGAGGCCTTGCCCTTAAGATATCCGGCTTCTCTGATTTTTATCCGGTCACCGCCATAACCGTAAATTTTTGCGGTCATCTCCAAAGTTGAATTATCCAAAATCTCTGATTCATAATCCAAATCAAATACTCCGACTCTGCCATGGAGCAAAGAAAAGTTGGTAACTAAATGGCTATTCTTGCCGATTTTTATCCGCGCTTTAGGAATTACTTCTATGCCGCCGCTTTCCCCGTGAAAATGCACCTCATTGTATTCATAATAAGCATTGTCGCCGATTTCAATCTCTGCCTGCATTTTATGCACGACTTTTATGGCGTGGGGAAAAACACAATGGGCAAGGAGCCTCACCGAGGAGCCATCATTGACTTTTGCTTTTATATTGATTTCCTGAATTCCCTCTTGAGGGATTATTCCAAAGCATAGATGCACCAAATTTTCTATTTTTATGCCCTTCTCAACTGTCAAAATAACATCTATGCCGGATGCGGTCTCCTTTGGTTCTAAAATCAAACCCTTTAGCGAATGATTCCCGATGACCTTATTTTTATGGACGATGAGATGGGCGATATTAGAGTCCTTAAAAACAGAAGGCGCACCACCTGCTTTTGCATATGCCTCCAGCATCAACTCATAATCCTGCATTATTCTTGTCTCCTTTTACCAAGCTACCTGACCTTCTAATACTTTCAATTTTTGCTATTGCCTCTCGCATTTCTTTATTAGGGACTAAAATATAAGTAATCCCTTATCCCTCAAACAGGACTTTTATCGCAGCCATAAGCAAAAGCCCGGCACAGAGCCAAAAGAATAAAGGAATCCTCTCTTGCGCTTCAGCCTTGTGTATGCGTGGGATAAGGTCGGCTGCCGCGATATAAATGAAGCCGCCGGCAGCAAAAGGCAAAAGATAAACGGTAAAGGCGGCTATATTTTTAAAAAACAAAAAGCCGGTAATTCCTCCCAGGATACAAGTTGACTGCGCAAAAAAACTATAAAACATTGCCCTTTTCCTTTTAAGACCGCCGGAAATAAGGACACCGAAGACCCCCAATTCCTGAGGAAGTTCATGGCCCATTATCATCAAAGAAGTAATTAACCCCAAAGAAATACTTGTCATAAATGTGCTGGCAAGGACCAAGCCATCTATGAAATTATGAATTGAATCTCCAATAATCATCAGATAACTATAGGCATGCAATTCGCACTTTTCGCAGTGGTGCCAATGTAAATACCCCTCTAAAACCAAAAAGACAAGAAATCCGCTAAGCGCTATTGTAAAAGTAGATATCGCGCTCAAGCGCTCCAGCGACTCAACCAGCAAATGTAAGAAACCCCCGCCCAATAAAACCCCGGCGGAAAAAGCAACTAAGCCCTTTACTATTTTATTAAGGGCTGCTTCGCGAACCCAGAGACTAAATATCCCCACAAAGCCAAGCGAACTGTTAAACAATGTTACAGCCAGAATCCAGAATAAAACTTTCATAAACTCTAATCCTCCTTATACGCCATTTTCCTTGCTGGGATAAACTTTTGTCGGGCAGGGGATGCATTTTTCCTTAAAATATCTGCCTACCTCTTCTGGCCTGCCTTCCTTGACAATCGTGCCTGAACACATCAAAGATGTAACATCGGCGATTTCTGAAACCTCCTCACGATGCGTAATCAGAAGCACGCTGGTACCCTGTTTTCTTAATTCTTTTATCATGCCAATAATATTATCCAAGGCCAGAATATCAATTCCTGAGTCCGGCTCATCTAAAATCGCCAGTTTTGGCTGCAGGGCAAAAACCGCGGCTAATTCAATGCGTTTCCTTTCTCCGCCACTTAAGGTTTTATCAACTTGCCTGTCCAGATAATCCCTGGGCTCCAGTAAAACAGAATGTAGTGCCCTCTCTATCAAAGAATTATCTTTTTCTTTCATCCCTACAGCAATATAATCCCTGACGGTCAAACCCTCAAACCTTGCCGGCTCCTGCCAGGCAAGAGTCAAGCCCATCTTTGCCCTTTTAGAGACCGACAACCCAGTAATATCCTCTCCTAAAAAAAGTATCTTTCCGCTTTGCGCGATATAATCGCAGCAACCCATAATCAGGTAAGCAAGGCTAGATTTTCCCGCGGCGTTTGAGCCAAGGATGGAATGCACTGTGCCGGCTTTTACCGAAAGGTTTAACTCCTTTAAAATCTGCCTGCCTTCCATGCTCAGCGAAATTTTTTCTATGCGCAATATTTCCATTTAGTTTTTATTCCTTATATCCCTCTCTCGCCAGCCATTCTAATGCTCATAAGGAGACGGTCTTTTTTATGGTTAACTGTAAGCAGTTTTATCCCAATATTTATTTTCACATCTATTTTGTGACTAAGGCCTTAATTGTAAA
>JAMWDD010000125.1 GCA_023818885.1 Candidatus Omnitrophota bacterium
TATCTTAAATGAAATTAAGGGCTTGATAAATAAAACCTATCAAAATAGGGATAAGATAAAGCCGAATTATGAAGAGAAGATTAAGGTAACTGCTCTACAAATCTATGGCTGGCTTCCCAAGACCAATTGTAAGGCCTGTGGCGAGGCAACTTGTCTGGCCTTTGCGGTAAAACTCCTTTTGGGAGAGCAGAAATTAGAGAATTGTAAGCCCCTATTTAGCGATGATAAGTTTGCAGAAAATAAATTAATTATGCAAGAGATGGTAGGGGCATTGGGGCTTTAGTATGGCTGAATTTATTGAAGAAGGCATAGTTTTATCCGTTAGAGATGGCATGGCTACAGTTAAAATAACTCCTCAGGGCAGTTGCCCGGATAGCCACGAAGGATGCCCGGCGAAAGCTCTTCTAAAAGATAGAGAATATACGCTAGAGGCTATCAATTTAGAGGGCGCTTCTCCAGGGCAGAGGGTTGTTGTTGAAATGAAGACGCCTAATTATTACCTCGGTTTATTCTTGGTTTTTGTTATGCCCCTTATTATGCTTATTTTCGGTTACGGCATAGGCTTTCTTATTGGGAAAAGTTTTTTCTTACAAGGAGAAACTGGCGGTTTTATAGGCATGACAATTTGTTTTATCTCCTCATTTTTTATTATGGGGTTGTTTAAGCGAAAATTTGATACTCAATATACAATATTAAAAATAGTTACAAATTTATCTTGACAAACTTTTTTATTTTATTATCATATACGCATATCCAAATATGATAAAAAAAGAGTTAGCAAAAGCATATACTAATTTTTTTAGGGTATTATCTGATCCGACGCGGCTTAACATTATAATGCTCCTTACAGCCAAAGAACTGTGTGTATGTCAGATAGAGATGGCCTTAGGCGTGCATCAGGCAAAAATTTCCCGTCACTTGGCCTACTTACGTAAACACAATATAGTGCAAGTAAGAAGAGAGTGGAAGTGGAAATATTACTCATTGGCTCGGCCCAAAAATCAGTTTGAAGAAAACATATTGCAATGTCTGAAAAAATGGCTACAGAAAGAAAAAATATTTAAATCTGTTTTTTTCCAGATGAAAGAATGTCTTGCTCAGTCCCTTGATGTTGTGGCGCAGATGGCAAAAAAGCTTAAATAAATCAAGCAATGACGAAAATATGGATGCAGAAAACAAAAGAATCGGCAAATTAAACAGATGTCTATAGCGAAATTAGGTAAAAAAGAATTATTCTGGTTTAGCGCGGTGGTTGTGCTTTACGTATTGGCCGTTTGGTATGTGGCAGCGCATAATTTATCCTGGGGTGCAATGTTTAAGGCCGGGATATTGCAGGAGAAGGGCGTCACGGGTTTAGAGGCGCGGGTAAAAGAAATAAATACTCCCTTGAGCTGGAACATCCCCCAAGTAATTTGGTATATTATTATTAAAGGTGCGGCGCTTTTAGTAGAGCTTTTACCTTACTGGATTATCGGAATGTTTATCGCGGGAGGGTTGGTTGTCTTTGTTTCTTGGGAAAAAGTGAAACACAAGATGGGTTACGGCGGCTTTGGCGCAAATTTAATGGCTACGACTGCCGGCGCAGTAATACCAATATGTTCTTGCGGCATCGTTCCGGTATTAGCAGGTATGGTAGAATCAGGCGTCCCTTTAGGCCCTACACTTGCCTTTTTAATTGCCGCGCCAATGTTAAATGTGCCAACGGTGTTTATGACTGCCGGGCTTTTGGGCAAAAAGATGGCAATTGCCAGGGTAATTTCCGTATTTGCCATTGCGATGTCTGTGGGGTTGATTGTTTCCTATTGGCAGAAGAAAAGAAAGGGTTTAAGACATCTGGTTAAGATATATGTCCAGCCTAATCTGCCTCCTGAGATACAGAGATTCGCCTATTCCTTAGCCGTTAAATTAATGCAAAAGCCCAATGGCCTTCCTTTAGAAGAAATTGGCTTAGAACATAAAGAAAAATTAGAAGAGCTCGAAGAGGCGGAGGTAATTGAGCGAACCAAGGATGGCAGGTGGCGTTTAATCCAAAGAGATGATTCTAAATACCAAGCGGGCTGCATGATTCTGCCGCAAGGGTATCAGGGAACATTTGGGCAAAAACTTATTCAACTCTGGAAGGTTTCCTGGCAATTATTTTTTACGCTTAATTATTATCTTGTTTTAGCAGTGTTGATTGCCGGCGCAATCAGGGTTTTAATCCCCACGCGTGTGATTGTTAACTTTGTGGGTGGTAAGGCCTTAAATTCAGTCCTCGTTGCGTCAATTGTGGCAATGCTTGCCTATGTTTGCACTTACGTAGAAGTTCCCACTGCTATGGCATTGATTGATAAAGGTATGGGCCCCGGTGCAACGCTTTCTTATCTTCTTGGAGGCCCAGGGTTAAGCCTGCCTTCAATAATGATGCTTTCGGCGGTATTTAAACCAAGGCTTTTGTGGCTTTATCTGGGAATAAGTTTTATTGGTTGTGTAATCGCAGGGTATATATTTAACCTATTTTAGAAGGGGAGGCAAATGAGA
>JAMWDD010000126.1 GCA_023818885.1 Candidatus Omnitrophota bacterium
ATCTTTCTGCCTACTTCATTAGAGCCGGTAAAAGAAATCATATCCACTCTTTTATCCGCACATAACACCTCGCCGATTTCCTCACCACTGCCATTAATAATATTTACTACGCCTTTGGGTAAACCTGCATTCTGGATAATTTCGGCTAATTTTAAGGCAGTGAGGGGCGTCAAACTGGATGGCTTTAAAATCACTGTATTCCCTGCTGCCAGGGCCTGGCTCATTTTCCAGGAGGCAATTAATAGAGGGTAATTCCAAGGCACGATTAAAACCACTACACCCTGCGGCTCATACAAAAGCGTACTTTGCGCACTGGATGTCTCATCCGTAATCTCTAAAGTTTCGCTCGCCAAATACTTCTCTAGATTACGGGCGAAATATGCAAAGGTCTTAGCGCTAGAGGGAACATCCATAAAAGTAGTTTCCTTAATCGGCTTTCCGCAATTTAAAGTTTCTAATTTTGCCAATTCCTGCGCATTCTCTAAAATTCCCTCTGAAATTTTAAGAAGAAATTCTTTGCGCTTGGCAAGGGGTAATTCTGGCCACCCCCCACTATCAAACGCCTGGCAGCTAACACTGATTGCTTCCTCTATATCAGTTACCTCAGCCACACAAACCTCTGCCAAGGCCTCACTGGTTGAAGGATTAATTATCTTTTGTTTTTTCGCTGTCTCTTTAAATTCACCGTTAATGTATAAAGGATAAATCTCCATACCTTTCCTTCTTAATAAGACCGTTTCTTCCTAACCCTAATAATATCAATAAGTTCTGACAGAACTGTCCCCGGGGGACAGTTCTGTTGTAAGTCTTTGAAAATAAAGGAGTTAATAAGAAACGGTCTATTTAACTATTTAATCCTTGATTTTGACCTCTTTAAATAATTCAAACAGCCGGCTAAAGGGAACGTACCAGCGCGACAGCTTAGTAAATTCGCCTTTTAACTTCATCTTTCCCTGCATCGTCGCGACAAACGGATCAACTTTACCTAAGAAAACTGCCTCCCAGACCTCCCGCGGCGCAGAAATTACAAATGGTGCTTCTTCATCAAAGGTTAATTCCTTAATTTTTCCTTTTTCAAAATTAAATTTATAAACCTGCGGGTAGCCGTCAAGCTTTATTGCTAACTGAAGCGTCAAATCCAATTCTTGGCCTTTTTTCGCAATGAATTCATCTTGGTTTACCAGATCAACAATGGCCTGAATATGCTCTTTAGAAAACATAAGATACTGGTTACCACGGGTTAAATCTTCTTTTAAGGCCTTATCCAAATCATCCAGTACACTCTTATCAAAAAGCCTGGCTATAGCCGTAGTTTTTACTGCCTCTTCTAAGGCCTCAATTAAATAAAGCGCATCGCTAAATTTATCTGCAATAGATACTACGCCATGGTTTTTCAGAACCACAATATTGTTTGATTTTAAGGCCTCAATAACCACTTGCGGCTGGGTTACGGTGGGAGTACTCTGTTCAACCACGGGGATATTACCGAGATAAAGTCGTGTTTCAAAGGTTAAAGGTTTTAAACTTTCATAAGTAGCAAAATAGGCGTTAATTAACGTCGGATGGCAATGGATAATTACTTTATTAGAAAAATTCTTATAAATTTGGCTATGCAAAAGGAACTCGGAAGTAACGCCTCCCGCCGGCTGATTTAAATTGGTTTTTATTATATCCTTGGCAGTCAAACTACCTAAACAGGTGGCCGTAGCAGTAATCAAAATATTATTTTCATCGAGTCTGGCACTTAAATTTCCTGAATGCGCCACAACCAAACGCAGATCGGATAATTTTTTTCCAATCGCAATAATTTCGCTTCTTAAAGAAGTTTCTTTGCCAAAAATCATTTCCCTTCCAGTCGTTTGACTGTTTCTAAAGCGACCTCAATAAGTTTTGTCTCTGCCATATAATAAAGCGGATTCATAAAACCCATCTCACCGGTAATCACATTATCACTTATTGCCAGAATTGCGCCTGCCTTTACATTATAGATCTGAGCAATGGTTAAAAGCGTGGAAGAAACCATATCCACCGCAATTGCTCCCTCTTTTCTTTTTGCTTCTACTATTTGGCGTGTCTCGCGCAAAAGTGCATCGGTGGTCCAGATGGTTCCGCGATGCACATTACTACCCATTATTTTAGCCACCTCAAATAAAGTATCGGCGATTTTTTTATCAGCAACCGTCTGAAAATCCTTATCTACATAATATGGTGTTACTCCATCCCCACGGATCACTTTATCTACAACTACTAAATCACCAATTTTAATATTCTCATCCAATGCACCAGCGGTACCAATGCGAATAATATTTTGTATCTGGGCATTGCACATAACTTCTGTAGTAATAGCAGTATCGGTGGAAAATCTTCCGCCATTCATCGCAGTAATCTTGATTCCTTGATATGTACCCGTATACATCGCATATTCCATAAAGGAAAAATTACGCACGGGATTTTCTATCTTCTTAAGTAAAACTTCCAATCTGTCTTTTGGCCCCGGAACAACTGCGTATTT
>JAMWDD010000022.1 GCA_023818885.1 Candidatus Omnitrophota bacterium
TCTTGATTCCTTGATATGTACCCGTATACATCGCATATTCCATAAAGGAAAAATTACGCACGGGATTTTCTATCTTCTTAAGTAAAACTTCCAATCTGTCTTTTGGCCCCGGAACAACTGCGTATTTGCCCACATCCTGTGGTCGCAGTTGCACCATTTCGGTTAAATCTTTTCCGGTTAAGTGCACTTCTTTTTGCATCTGCATCTTTTCATCTCCTTTTTAAAGACCGTTTCTAAATATCTCCTTTATTTACATCAGGTTACAACAGAACTGTCCCCGGGGGACAGTTCTGTCAGAACTTATTGATATTATTGAGGTTAGGAAGAAACGGTCTTGTAAGAGTTGATTATTTTCTCTAAATTTTTACCCAAAATATTTTCTTTATCTGCTTGGGGTATTTTTAAATCTCGCACTGCCTGAATAGAACTGGCGATATCTCTTTTTGCTGGCCAATCAGAACCCCAAAGAAGATGTTCTGCACCCACTAAATCCAGGGCTGCCTGAAAATTAGCCAAGGTTGTATCGCCCGAGGTATCTACATAAATCTGTTTTAAAAAATCTGTAGGATTACCCTTTAAATCCTTGACAAAATTTATGCCCCTGAGCATTCGATAAGTTGCGTCAAAGCGGTACTTCAGAAATGGGATCACTCCGCCGAAAGATGTAAAAATAAATTTAACCCCTCGATAATCACGTAAGATATCTGCCATCAGGAGTTTACCAATACAAATCGTGGTATCAAAGATATATTCAATTACTGGCGTAAGCAAAGAATCTTGCACGCGCTCAAAGCCAATGGGATTGACAATCTGAGAATGTACAAAAAGAGGAATATTGTCTTTTTCTGCCTCTTTATACAAAAGAAAAAACATTTCATCATCTAGATAAACACCCTCATAACTCGAAGCCAAAGAAATGGCGCAAAACCCCAAATCCTGCGCCCGCTTCATTTCATCAAGCATATCTTGCGAATTTCCTATCGGTAGAATTGCGGCGCCAATAAATCTCTTGGGATAACGTTTCAAAATCTGCGCGACATTATCATTATAGATCTTGGCTAGTTCTTTTAACCCACCTAATTTTAGGTGCGCATCAGAGGTGGGGTATGACAGAACCGCTTTCTCGATTCCAACCGCATCCATAACTTCAAGTTGCCCTTCAATATCCCCCCATCCCTTATGGAAAAAATGGGCATTTTCTATAATTTCAGCGGGTAACCAATGGCTATGTGCATCAACTATCATTTATGCTCCATACTTTTTAAAATCCGCTGCTGCATTTCTTTTTCATAAAGGACCTTTATTTCGGAAAGCCCTTTTGCGCCAAAATATTTTTTGATGATGGCTTCAATAGCGCTTAATTTTATATCCAGCCAGAGAAATTCCGGTTCGATTCTTTTACCTTTATCTTTTAGCTTCAAACAGAAGTTTTCTTTTTCAGTGACATATTTTCTGAATTCCTCAATATATTTATCTACCCCCCTCACTCCCCTTGCTCCTTCTATCTTTTTTAAAAGCGATTTATCCACTTCCAGCTGCGTAAATTTGCGTTCATATTTATCAAAGGCCTCTTTAGTCGTCTTATATAACCAGAGAAGATAACGTTTAATAAGATTTTTTGTATCTTGTTTATTCATATTTATCTCTCCGGATGTTTCTGCGCATAAGGAATGACGGGTTTTGTCCACGGCGTCTGTTGATTTATGACTGCAATCTCTAAAGGACATACATTGGGAGGCACGGTCAGGGCAAATTTTACCGCATTTTCTATCGCCTCCGTCGTCATCAAGCGCGAAACATCTACAGTAATATCCTGTAATTTTCCCGTCAAATCGGTGTCGGTAACGCCCGGTAAAATGGAAGTTACTTTTATCCCGTAATCACGCATCTCCCAAAATAAACCTTTGGAAAATGCACGCAAGCCCACTTTTAGGGAGCTATAGACAATAAAATTTCTTGGCACAGGATCACATAAAGTTGAACCGGAAACCATATTAATGATTGCACCGGATTTATTTTTAATCAGATCATTAATCACTAATCGGATTAAACGCACATAGCCCAAGTAATTGGTATGTGCCAATTTTTCAAAATCCTCAATTGGCTGCTTTTCAAAGGGGTATTGGCTGGATACCCCCGCATTATTAATTAGTATATCAATTTTTCCAAACTTTTCTTTGGTTTTCTTTACCAAATTTTCTAAATCTTCTAATTTCGTTACATCGCAAGTTACCGGCAAAACTTCTACTTTGTGTTTTTGGCGAATCTCATCCGCGGCTTCTTTTAAAGGACCTTCCTGCCGCGCCGCAATCGCCAGATTAATCCCTAAACTGGCTACCGTATTTGCAATCGCCCTGCCAATGCCACGGCTGGCACCGGTAATAATCGCAACCTTCCCTTTTAAATCAGTAGTCATGGTTATTTTCTCCTTTTTAGTTATTTTTTAAAATTAAATTTTTACTAAAAAATAACAAACCCAC
Organism: Candidatus Omnitrophota bacterium; assembly: GCA_023818885.1. Lineage (GTDB taxonomy): Bacteria > Omnitrophota > Gorgyraeia > Gygaellales > JAMWDD01 > JAMWDD01. The sequence continues at coordinate 2,481 of JAMWDD010000022.1, forward strand.
AAGACAGGCCCCAAAAACCAACAGCCAGACATTAAACCCCTGTTTTATCAATAACGCGCCGCAGACAACTCCCAGGCCCCCAGAAATAAAGCGCACCCCGCTATTTAAACTTGCGCTCTCATACAAAAACTCATTGGGTAAATCCGTGAGTATAGTAGAAAGCCCGGCATGGTTAAAGGTCCAACCTAAACCCCACAAAAACATAATTATGGCTAAAAATATAAAAGGCAATTTAAAGAGCAATAAAAAGATGCTTAAAATCATCCAGATCATCCCTAAATTTACTGTCTTTTTTCTGCCTAAAATATCAGCCAAAAATCCTCCTAATGCTTCTCCAAAGACGCCACTTAAACTGGCTAAAGTAATCAGCATGCTAATAATAAATTGTGTAAAGCCAAAATAGGTAGAGAAATACACTGCCAACCATTGTTGCAGACCATGATAGATGAGGCTAATTAAAAATATGTAACTAAAAATATTTAAAATAATTTTATTTTTAAAAATGGATAAATAATTTAATTTAAAACTCACTGCCTCGGCTTTAAAATTAGGGAGAATAAAATACATTAATCCAAAAAGGATGAGGCCAGCGATTGCGGGTAAAAGAAAAATCCATCGCCAATTAATAACTCCGCTTAAAAAAAGACCAAGAAGCGAAGCGATAAAGGTCGTGCTAAAAAATATACCCACTGACCTTCCCCGCTGAGTTGCCGAGAGGTTTTTGGCAATAAGGATGAGCGCCAGTGGTATCACCGATGCACCGAATACACCCATAAAAAATCTAGCGACAAAAAGAGAATAAATATTCCAAGCCAAAGCGGCCAAGAGATTGGCTAAAGAAAAGAAAAATATGCAAACTAATTCTATCTTTTTGGCATTTAATATCTTTGCCAGCGGTCCATAAAAAAGGGCGGCTAAACCATAAGGCAACATATATATCCAGATTATTTTGCCAACGAAAACCTGCGCAAGATTAAATTCTTTAGCGATTGAGGGGACTAAAGCAGATACCGCTGCGACATTAAAAGATAAAACTGCGCCTTCCAGACAAAAAAGGACAAAAGTTATTTTTTTCACTTAACCGCCGCTCGGCTGGCTTCTCTCTCAATAATTTCCTTGAATATCTTAAGATTATCCTGAGAATGTTTATTGATAAAACCCTCTACCTGTGCGTCGTTAAACTTGGCCTTTTCATCCATCGCAAAATGCTGGATCCAGGTCATTTCAATACCTTCGGGCCAGGGAGTGTAGAGCCAGATAATCTTCATAAATTTAAAGGGAAATTTTGGCTCTTCTCTCTGGGCATAAGCAAAATATTTGTCTTTAAATAAAAGTCTAAAGGACTGCCAAGAATTTCCTTCATCATCGGTCAAACGGAAGGTAATTTTATTGCCTTCTTTATTTATCACCTCTGCTTTTTTGTATTCGCCCCCAAACAATTCTGTCCAGCGCGGGATGTCATTTGAAATATCAAAGACCAAATCATAAGGCGCATTGATAATTATAGAATTACAGGTATGACCCATCTCTTCCTCCCATTTAGAGCATTGCTACCACGCGCGCCCAGGCGGCACCCGTGTTTTTAATCCTGATAGGAAAACAGATAACCTTGAAGCCAAAATCTGGCAATTTTTCTAAATTCGCCAGACGTTCAATATGAATAAACTCACGTTTTCTTCCGTAAAAATGCGCCGGATAAAATTGTCTGGCATCCTTTGTCTTTAAAAATTCCTTGAGCATAAAGCGATAAGGCCGGTCTATCCCCATCGTATCGGTGCCAAAAATTTTTATCCCCCTGTCTAGAAGGTAATCAATGGCCGAAATATCTATACCTGGATAATCGGAAAAATATTTTGGGCTACCCCAAAATCTATCGCTACCGGTACGCAAAAGCACGATATCCAGCGGCTTTAATTGATAATGAATTCTGGCTAAGACCGTTTCCAAATCTTGGGCAGTAATCGTTTCGGGGGGTTTTTTATGGGACAAATCCAACCTTACCCCATCTTGGTAACAATATTCCAGAGGTATTTCCTCAGCAGTTTTAGAGGCGCGACCTTCAGATTTTGAGCCATAATGAAAGGAATAATCCAGGTGTGTGCCGATATGTACCGGCGCATGCACTATTTCTAAAGATAAAAATTCTCCATCGGGCAAGTCCTCTTTTTTAATTATCCGCCTCCCTAAGGCGTATTTTAACTTGCCCAATAAGGTTTTACCCATAATCAGACGATTAAATTTTTCTATGCCGGCCGCATGGCTAATACGTTCAACACGCACCTTATGTACTTCAAAAGCCCTCTCATCAATCGGCAAACTTAAATCAATAATTTTCATGATGAACCTAATTTTGACTGGACTATTTTTTCAATATCATTGATAGTGGAAAATTTGGTTATCTCATTAGGACTCAACTTGGTATTAAAGGTCTTCTCTAAAGCAATTACTGCTTCGACCATTTCTGTAGAATCTACACCAACACTATTTTGTAAAGCAACATCGTCTTTTAAATCTTCTAACTTTACCTTTAATAATTTAGACAGGGTATCTTTGATTTGTAATTTTATGTCCATTTTCTCTCACCTCTCTTTAAATATAGGCCTCTCCTTTTACTGCGCCCCGTTCCCACTTTCCTACCCCTGCCATAACATCCTGAAAACAGAGTTTGGCCAGGATATCAAAATTGCTTTCCATAATCCGATTTATCCTCCCAGGTTTTGAATAGAATTCGCGCATACACCAGGCACCCAACCTGCCCAAATCTTCTATGGAAAGGTGGTCGGTAGGAATGACCGGATGTAAAAAATCCCACGTGCTAAAATCAACCTTTTTAGGATCAATCCAGTTTTTCTTTAGTGCGATCTTCCACACCGGAGAATTCGGCGCAGGCGTTACATAGCCGATCCATAAAACATCCGGGTCAACTTGATCGGCAAATTCAAATCTTTGTTTAATAATCGCCTCAGTGTCGTAGTCAAATCCAATCATGATATCGGCAACAATCGCAATATCGTTTTTGCGCAAAATCTCAATGGTCTTCTTAATCTGCTCAATAGTAGTGCCTTTAGCAATTTTCTTTAATTCCTGGGGTGTCGTAACTTCAATGCCAAATACACCCATAAAAAGACCAGTTTCTTTCATTAGCGGCAAAATCTCTTCGCAGTTTACCCAATCAATGGCCCGACCCAAAGATACCCATTTAATATTGATATTTTTTTGTTTTTTCAATTCGCAGAATTTTTTTACTCTCTGGGGATCAACATTAAAATTATCGTCCTGGATAACTACTACTTTTACTCCGTATTTATTCTGCAAGAGTTCCATCTCTTCGATTACCCGCTGAGGGCTCTTGGCGCGCCATTTCAAAAAATCCGAAGGCGAACGCGGGTCAAACTGGTCCCACTCATAACAAAATGTGCAGGCAGAAGGACACCCCCGACTCGTAATCATATCCACAAATGGCTTCCAATGGGTATGACCCACGTATTTGTCCATGGGAAAAAGGTCGTAGGCAGGTAAAGGCAATTTATCGAGATCTTCCAAAAGTGACTTATGCGGACCCATCACAATCTTTCCGTCGATGCGCGAGGTAACGCCCGCAACATCTTTTAGATCTTTGTCTTTATCTATCGCCTCAATTAAGTCTCCGAACGACTCTTCTTCTGCCATCACCACAAAATCTACCTCCGGATTTTCTTCTAAGGTCTCCACAGGTCGGGCAGAATACCACAATCCGCCTAAAATTATTTTTGTCTTCGGAAGCGCCTTTTTAATCCTTTGCGCTGCTTCTTTAAAATGACGCAAAACACCATATCCAGCATATCCGTGTATCTGCTCACCCATCACTACCACATCGGGACTTTTTTCTTTTACCTGCTCTACAAGTTGCTCCAGCGGAATTTCTAAAGCCCGACCATCAATAACCGCTACATCCGAATAGCCGCGCTCCCGTACATACGCTGCCCAGTGCGCATAAAGTTGATTCGGCGACTTATGGATACCATGTGTGGCCCATGCGCCGACCTTGGGCATAACAAATAATATCTTCATTTTTTCCTCCTGAAGGGGACGTTTCCCTCAACTCTAACCCTTTAACACACAATAACTTAAGAGTAGGGGTCTTTAAATTTCTTATTTAAAAATCTGTCTTAACGACTACAAATAACTATATTAACGACTGCAAATGACTATATCCGTAAGTTATTGTATATCAAAGACTTAGGTAGGAGGGAAACGTCCCCTATGCTTTTTCTACTACTAATACCGAATTAATCCCTCCTCTGCCTCGCGAGATAACCAGGGCTTTATTTATCTTAACCTCCCTGGCTTTTGCCGCTACATAATTTAAACCCTCCGGACTTGGTTCATCCAAATTTAAAGTCGGCGGGATGAGATTGTGTTCCATCGCCAGGATTGTCACAATTAAATCTAAAGCGCCTGATGCACCGAGGAGATTTCCAAACATCGTCTTGGGACAACTGACAGGAATTTCCTTGGCCCTTTGACCAAAAACCATTTTGATTGCCTCTGCCTCAGAATTATCCCAGATATCTACTGCCAAACCATCAAGACAGATATAATCAATTTCTTCCCTTGAAACCTTTGCCTCTAAAAGTGCTAAATTAATTGCCCGTGCTAATTCTCTTCCGTCAGCCGCAGGATGAATCCTATCCACCCCATCACAAGTTGTAGCATATCCAGAAATGTAAGCAGAAATGGGTGCGGCTCTTTTTTTAGCAGAAGCGATTGATTCCAACGTTATTATCCCGGCGCCTTCACCAATCACAAAACCATTACGTTTTTTATCAAAAGGCCGATACGCCATCTCCGGGTGTTCATTATCAGTGGATAATCCGCCATACGTATTACAACACAAAAGCGCATAAGGAGTCACGGGTGCTTCCATGCCACCAGCCAAAATTAATTTCAGTTTATTTTTATTCAATGTCTTTTTCGCATAACCAATGGCCATTAAAGAACTGGCCCTATCTGCCACTACCGTTTTACTAAAGCCCTTTATGCCATAATAAATGGAAATCTGACCCTGAGGCGCAGCGGGAAACCAGGCCGAGGCCATATAAGGAGAAACCCCTTCACGACCTTCGATATAAAGATCGCGTAATTCGGTCTCGGCATAAAGCCAGCCACCTAAAGCATTACCTAAAAATATGCCTACTAGATTTGGGTCTTCTTTGCTAATATCTATACCGGCGTCCTGCAAGGCGAGCTCGGCAGCAATCAAAGCCATATGCGAAAAAACATCGATTTTTTTTAAGAGCCGCTCTGAGACATGGCTGTATTTTTCTAACTCATCAATCTGACCGGCAATATGAGAAGGATATCGAGAGGCATCAAAACGGGTAATCTTTTTGATGAAAGACCGACCTGCTTTTATATTTGCCCAGAATTGCCGACGACCAATGCCAGAAGGGCTAACCACGCCTAAACCGGTAACTGCAACTTTTTCCATTATCCCTTAAATCTTTTTAAAATTAATGTAGAATGTATTCCCGAAAAACCGCTACTTGTCTTCAAAACAGTATCTACCTTTTTCTCACGCGCGACATTAGGAATATAATCCAAATCACATAAAGGATCTCTTTCCTGCTGGTTTATCGTAGGAGGAAGAATATTCTGTTGGAAAATCAGCGCACAAACAACCAACTCCACCGCATTGGCTGCGGCCAGGGGATGACCAATCATTGATTTTAAGGAACTGATGGGAATTTTATAAGCGCAATCCCCAAAGACCATTTTATAAGCGTTTGTTTCAAAAATATCATTCATCCGTGTGGATGAGCCATGGGCATTGATATAATCTATTTCTTGGGGTTTTAAATTTGCATCAGCAAGCGCCAGATTAATGCAATTAGCCATCGCCGTCCCATCTGCGGGTAAATCCGTCATATGATAGGCATTGCAACTGGTGCCAAAACCAATAACCTCTGCATAAATATGGGCATTGCGTCTTAAGGCATGGTTTAATTCTTCTAAGATTAAAATCCCAGCCCCTTCCGATAAGACAAAGCCATCCCTTTTTTTATCAAATGGCCGACTGGCAGCAGCAGGATTATCATTTTGCACGGACAAAACATTAATCACATCAAACGCCCCGAGGGTAATCGGCGTAATCGGCGCTTCTGCCGCGCCGGCAATCATAATCTCTGCCTCACCATCCTGAATGGTTTCCAGGGCAAAGCCCAGTGAATCTGTGCCTGCGGTACAACCCGTAGAAAGGGTATTACAAACTCCTTTTAGACCGTAGCGGCTGGCTATTTCTATGGAGGGGGTATTAAACATTGCTGCATCATAAAGGTCAGGTCTTACGCGCGAAGGATCAATGGGATGTTTCCCATCATCGGTGACTAGAGCGAACTCTTCTTCCATATATTTGGTGCCGCAGATGGCATTGGCCAGGCAAACCCCTATTCTTTCCGGGTCTTCTTGAGCAAAATCAAGTTTGCTATCTTCTATGGCCATCTGGGCAGCGACAACACCAAACTGCACGTATCTGTCCATGCGCATTACTTCTTCATGGGTAAGCCCGAATTTGAAAGGATCGAAATCCTCAACCTGAGCAGCAATCTTGGTATTGAATAAAGAGACATCAAACTCATCTATTAGTTTTACTGCAGATTTTCCTTTGGCCATTGCGGAGAAAACTGCATCTTTGCCAATGCCATTAGGTGAAATCACACCTAAACCCGTAATAACCACTCTTCTTTTTGCCATCTTATTCCTCTACCCGCGTTACTTTAAATACAATATTGCCTGCATCCGGACAAGTTACCGTATCAATAGAATTGGGGTCTGGCATAAAGAAAAACTTTGCGCCAAAATTAAGGGCAAAGAGCGCTGGGAAGACCGTATGAAACGCTGCGCCACAAAATCCCGGAATAGTCTTAAGCCCCTCTGTCTCCCATTTATCTCCTAATTTATAGCCATATGCACATTTTCCTTTTGCTTTGACCACCTCAATAACCATCTTCTTCGGTTGCGGTCCTTGATAATTTTGGTCTCGGGCTATCTCCTCAATCCTACCATCTTTATTAAAAACCTCTACTTTAAATTCTAATTTTCCTCCGTCCGGACAGGTCACCAGAAGCGAACGTTGATTATCACGAAAAGGAAATCCTGCGCCGAAAGAAAGTGCATAGCTTACTGGAAAAAGCGCATGTGCCAGACCTAAACAGAAAAATTTGGGCGGATGGGTAAAGTCCTCGAGAATTAACTCATCGCCGATTTTATAACCGTGATAACAATGACCATAAACACCAACTACTGTAAGCTTTAACCTCGGAAAAGGAGAATTAATTTGACTCATTTAATTAACCCATCCTCTTGTTACCTCTAACAGCTCTGCTTTGCTAAAAAAGCAGTTATTTTTTTCTACCGCATGCACCATATTTACTAAGGACTCATTCAACGGCGCTTTTAAGTTATTCTCTTTAGCTATTCTGACAAACTCGCCATTTAAATAATCTATTTCCGAAGCCCTGCCTCTTTTTATACTCTGTAAGATTGAGCCGTAAAGGGGCTCTTTGCTTAAATTGACCATAATTGCCGAAAAAATCTTTGCTGCTTCAGGGATGGGCAGAGAAGTAAGCTTTGTAAGGCGTTCTAAAGGAAAATCAGGCAATGATGCTAATTTTATCTTAGCTTTATTTATAATCTCTAACCCTTCTTTCCAGATAGCAATACTGATCTTACTTATCTCTATATCACTAAATACTTCTTGCATGCTTTTCCCCAAGATTGCCGGGATGCAGTTATTGGCGTTCACAAAGATTTTTGTGTATTTCATCGCCTTTATGTCTTCGCTAATTAAAGTAGGAAAGATATTGCTTAAAACCTTGCTTAAACCTACAACCAAATCATCGTTGTCGGTAAAGGCCTTGCCCATAATCCAACTACCTTCAAAATTATGCACCACCTCTGCAGGGTTTAAATAAGTAGCGCCAAACATTACGATGCTGGAGATGATATTCTCTCTTAAGATATACTGAGCAACCACTTCTTCAGCCCGGATTCCATTTTGCGTGGTCAAGACCGCGATATCTCGCATATAATTTAGATTGTCTTTAAGGGCAGCGTTGAGGTCTTGGGTTTTGGTGGCTAAAATTACCAAATCTGGCTTAAGATTTAAATGGGTTAGCGCATCGATTTTTATATTAAAATCGCCTCTTACGCCGGAAATCTTTAATCCTTGACTATTAATAATCTTGGCACTCTCAGGATGCGCCACCAAAAGTACATCTATCCCTTTTAATTTAAGGTAGCCGGCAATTAAGCCACCAATTGCGCCGGCCCCGATTACTGCTATCTTCATTTATTATTTCCATTTTTGGGAAAACCGTATTTTTTATAATCAAACCCTACTTGCTCTAATAACCGAACCATCATACTGTAAAAGGGAGAGGGCACATCCGAGAAAAAAGCAGAAATCACATCTTGTTCTTCAATCTGATGGCTGGCGCGGAAACGGGCATTTTCCTCTGCCCTTTTTACTACCGCCCTCTCGGCAATGTGCCGGTGAAAAACAGGTATTTTTGCCACCATTGCCTTAAACTTTTCCCGTGTCGTTTTCTCCCACTCCATATTCCAGAACCCTCTATATAGTAAAATTTTACTATTAAAATTTATCTATAATATATGCCCAAATCATACTTTGTCAAGAAAATTTTTTATGGAAAGAGAACGTGAATTAAATTAGACCGAGATTTAATTTATTTTGGGATAGAATTTAATATCAAGGATTTAGGTTTTACGACAGGCCTCTTTCTTGGCATTCAACAGAGAGTTTATTTTTGTTTCTAAAACTTCCAAGTCATATGGCTTGGCAATAAAATCATCTGCCCCCTTTTTAAGACATTCCTCTTTAAAATCATCGTAACCACTGATTATCAACGTCTTGGTAGAAGGCGAAGCATCTTTTATATATCCTAACACCTCCAGCCCGCTTACGTGCGGCATCTTCATATCTAATAATACCAGGTCAAAAGGCCTATTTTTTAGTTTTTCGATGGTTTCCTTGCCATCTTTTGCCTGTTCTAACCCGCAATCAAAGCGCCGGCTCAGAAAACTGCTCAAATGCAAACGCGCATCGTCTTCGTCATCCGCAATTAAGATGTAGGGTTTCATGGCTTATCTCTCAGGATTATTTTAATCCTTCACTGATCGGCTGTCAACATCTTTCTATAAGAGTAGGAAAGATATTTTTTATGTGGCCGTCCTGATAAAGCTGCAATAAACAATCTACTATTTCTGGGTCAAATTGTATCTGTCTATTTTTTCTTATCTCTTCTATCGCTACCTCAAGCGGCAAGGCCTTACGATAAGGACGGTCAGAGGTCATGGCGTCTAAGGCATCAGCAACGTGAATTATCCTGGCATAGAGATGTATTTCGTTGGCTTTTAATCCTTTGGGATAACCTGTTCCATTATAATTCTCCTGATGTTCTAAAATCCCGCGGATAATGTCTTCCTTCAACCAGACAGCCAGATCACCGATAATGGTAAGGGCCTTTTGCGGATGTTTCTTAATTTCTTCGCGCTCTTCACAATTTAATTCAGCGGGTTTATTTAAAATCTCATCCCCTATGCCGATTTTTCCTAAGTCATGGAGTTCTGCAGCCACGCCTAAGCCCCAAATACCATCGGAGATTTTTCCCAATTGAGTTCTTAGCGCTGAGTCCTGAGCCAATAAAAAACAGATTTCTTTAACCCTGGAGGTATGACTGCGAGTATATTGGTCACGCTCCTCCAAGGCTGCTAAATTAGAACGACAGGAAGCAAGGATGAGCCGGATATTATCTTCACGGGCAATAAGCTCAGCGATCGGCTTGGCGGCTTGACTGCACAACAGCCGAAAGAGTGCAAAGTCCTCTTCGGAATACATCGTCCCATCTAATTTTTTGCCTAAAGCCAAAAAACCCACCAGCTGCTCTGCCGATAAAGAAGCAAAAATAACTTCTGCGTTTAACTCCTCCATTTCTTTAAGCATCTCTGAATAGGTATTTCTCTTTTGAGGGTCTTGTGCCATCAGATAACCTAAATAGCCCTTTTCCAAAGACAGCTCTTTTTTTAAATATTGTATTAAGGCGGAATCCTCAGACAAGGTCTTTCCCAGAAGTTTTTTTCTGAAGTGCTGATGAGTGCGGTCAGCGACCTGGGTTATTTCATAAGTTCCTATTTTTTTCGGGATGCCTTCCTGCATGATCTCTACTTCTTTTTTTAAGGCGATGCTACAATAATCCAGCCGAGCAAGGGTAGAGACCTCCCTCACCACATAATCTGCCAATTCTCTTCCTGAATGCGCCTGGGTGAGGCGCGCTAAATGAAGTTTTAACTGCTGGCGATACACATACTTGGCCTTATTGAGTTCTTCGTCTTTGAGTTTTACTATCTTTTTAATCACCCCCAGCACCGCCACTGTCCAAAGCACGGTTAGCCCTGAAGGCACCAACCACCAGCTACTGCCAAATTGCGCCACTAAAAATGGCTGTAGTAAATTTACGGCTATAATCAAGCCCGCCGTAGGCAAAAGCACGCCTAAGGCAATGAGAGTGGTCTTTTGGATGGCAATGGTAATATCCATCAGCCGGTATTTAAGGATGGCGTAGGCGATGATAAGGGGATAAAGAGCAAAAAGAAAATTGGCATAGGGATATAATTTTATGTTGTAAGCAGGCAAATAAGTAGTTGAACCCCCTAGAAAACCCCAAATAGAAGCAATAACAATATATTTATATTGGTTTTTAGCATAAGGAGTTAATTTTCTAAAATGTACAGCAATAATTATATTTCCAATCAAAGGAAAGATTAGAAATGTAAAAATAAAAAATAAATATAGAACTCCTGGTTTTATAAAATAGTTGACAAATAGCTCAGGTATAGGAATTACGTCGTTGATCATTAAATCACTGAAATTCAAAAATGAAAAAGAAAAAGCTAAAAAATATCCAAAATATAAAAAAATTTTATATTTCCGATGAAAATTAAATATGGATAAAATGAGATGAAGATAAAAGATAGGGATAAAGAAAACAGCAAGATGAAATATCTTCGCTACAGAAAGGGCTAAATATTTATTTACAGAGGTTATTTCAACAAATAGCCCAATGCTCCAAATAAATATAGCGAAATTTAGAAAAAAGAAAAGCCGATTTACTATTTTTTTAGGATTTTTTCCGAGTACAAAAACCCCTATGAATAAAGCAGCAGCGGCATTTATTAAACAAGAAATTTGAAAAGGATAAAATATATTCATGAAATTTTTAATAAATCATAATTTCTTAATATCTGTAATAAAATTTCTTTAAAATTTGATTTAGGGGTAAATGAAAAATCTCTCTTGAGTTTATCGATAGACATTTTCCAATTACACCCCATCTCATCTAATAAATCTCTATTAATAAAAGGGAGCAATTTTAATAACTTACTGAATCCCATTGGTAAATAAATTATTCTAATTTTGTGATTAAAAATTTTCTCTAAAAAAGTAGCTAATTCTTTTAAGTTA
>JAMWDD010000023.1 GCA_023818885.1 Candidatus Omnitrophota bacterium
TTTTGACTGTAGTATTGTTTATCCATGACAGCAATTCATTAAAAGAAAAAAGGATGGTGTTGGAGGGTTTTAAAAAAAGATTGCAGAACAATTTTAATGTAGCCGTGGCTCAAATTGGTGATGATGACAAGTGGCAGAAATCTAGTCTGGCTATCGTCGGCGTAAGCAAAAATAGAAATGCAATGGATAGCATTCTCTCTAAGGTTATTAATTTTATTGAGCGTGATCATAATCTTGATTTAATTGATTACAAGATAGAGTTACTCTGATGGCAAGGGTAGAGAGGGTTTCGCAGATATTAAAAGAAGAAATTAGCAATATCCTGCACGATGAGATAAAAGACCCCCGCTTGGGATTTATCACAGTAACGAGGGTTGAGTTAACCAATGATTTAAGACAGGCAAAAGTTTTTTTTAGCGTCTTGGGTTCTGAGACCGAACAGAAGGATACCAAACAGGCCTTAGAGAGTTCCGGCGGGTTTATCCGCAGGTTGATTGCCCAGAGATTAAATTTAAGATTTACGCCGGAGATAGTTTTTAAACTGGATAGGTCTGCAGAATACAGCATCCAGATTCAAGAGGCCTTGAATAAAATAAAGGAGTTGGATAATGAGTCTGGAAAAGGTCGTTCAATGCATAAAAGAAAATAAGCGCTTTCTTATTACCAGCCATGTCAATCTGGAAGGAGATGCGCTGGGTTCAGAACTGGCATGCTTTAAACTTTTAAGGCGTAAGAAAAAACAGGTGGTTATTTTGAATCAGGATAAAGTTCCTGCTGAATATAATTTTTTGCCGCATATAAAAGAAATCAAGAATAAAATCCAGAATTTTTCTTTTGATGCGGCAATCATCCTTGATTGTTCGGATTTTTCTCGTTGCGGAAGAGTGCGCGAATTATTTAGCGCAGATAAAATTACGATTAATATTGACCACCACATCAGCAATAATAATTTTGCGGACATCAATTGGGTGGAACCTTCCTGCAGCTCTACGGCAGAAATGATTTATCACTTGTATAAGAAATTATGCGTACCCTTAGATAAGGATAGCGCTTTGGATCTGTATACGGGGATATTGACCGATACGGGTTCTTTCCGTTATGCCAATACTAATTATCGTACCCATCTTGTGGTTGCCCAACTTTTAAAAACGGGCGTTTTGCCAGAGGTAGTTTATAAAAATATTTATCAATCTCACGCCTTTGATGATGTGAAATTATTAACCAGAGTTTTTCCTTTAATCAGACGCGACCGCGAGGGAAAATTGGTATGGTTTAGTATCCCGAAAAAAATTTTAAAAAAGAGCAGTGTTTCCTTTGATTTGACTGAGGCAGTGCTTGCCTTTGGTCGGCAGATAAAAGGGGTTGAGGTGGTAGTTTTATTTAAGGAAAATTTGGGTCAGGCTAATCAGATTAAGGTTAATTTGAGGTCACAGGGTAAATACGATGTTAACCGGATTGCAAGTTTCTTTGGCGGAGGTGGACACCGCACCGCCAGTGCCTGCACCCTAAACGGGAATCTTAATGACGTTTGTAAGAAAGTTTTAAGAAAGATAAAAGAGAGTTTATATTAATGGATGGAATATTAATAATTAACAAACCCCAAGGTTTAACTTCTCATGACGTTGTTGACTTTGTGAGAAAGAGTCTGAAAACCAGGCGTGTTGGTCATGCGGGCACCCTGGATCCTTTGGCCACCGGCGTGCTTATTATCTTGGTAGGCCGCGCCACACGGCTTTTTAATAAGTTTTCTAATCTTGATAAAGAGTATATTGCCACCATAACCTTAGGCAAGATTACTACGACAGGGGATTCTCAAGGCAGGATTATAGACACCAGAGATTTTTCTCATGTTAGCGAAGAGATGATTAGAGAAGTATTGAATTCTTTTATTGGTGAGCAGGAGCAAGTCCCGCCGATGTTTTCTGCGATAAAATACAGAGGGAAGAAATTATACCAGTTTGCCAGGCAGGGCATTGAAATACCGCGTTTGGCCCGTCGGGTTATCATAAAGGAACTACGACTTTTAAGTTTTAACCCGCCGGAAATAAAAATTTATCTTGCCTGCTCAAAAGGCACCTATGTGCGAAAATTGGCCGAAGATATTGGAGAAAGATTGGGTTGCGGTGGTTATATCTCCCACATAGAAAGAATTGGCGTCGGTGAGTTTAATATAAAAGAGGCCATTGGTATTGATGAAATAGATGAAAGTCATCTTAGGTCTTGGAAAGATTAAGAAAATCAGCCATTCAGTAATTACCATTGGTATCTTTGACGGAGTTCATCTGGGTCACCAACTCATCTTGGAGAAAGTTAAAATATTTGCCCGCCGCATCAAAGGGAAGAGTGTGGTAATTACTTTTTATCCTCATCCGGCGGGTGAAGAAAGTCTGCTTTCCCTTAAACATCGTCTCAAGTTAATAAGTCAATTTGGCATTGATATATGCGTAGTCATTAATTTTACCAAGGAATTCTCCCGCATTTGCGCATCTGACTTTGTAAAAGATATTTTAGTGAAGAAATTTTCACCCACAGCCATCTTTATCGGCGAAAATTTTACCTTTGGCAAAGATGCGCGGGGTGATGTGAAGCTTTTAAAAGAGTTAGCAGTTAAATATGGTTTTAAATTATATATCATACCAGTACTAAGGCAAGACAATAAAATAATCAGCAGCACTTATATCCGTTCTTTAATTAAAAGAGGAGATATCGGTTTGGCGCAGAAACTTCTTGGTCACCCGGTTTCTCTCCTGGGTACCGTAATCAGTGGTTATGGTTGGGCAAGAACTTGGAATATCCCCACCGCCAATATTAATCCCCATCACGAGGTGTTGCCGAAGGGGGGTGTTTATGCGGTGGAGGTAAATCTAAATAAACGTATTTTCGACGGCGTCTGCTATATTGGCAGGCCTTCGTTGGTAAAAGATAAAAAAAACCAGCGTATTGAAGTGCATATTTTTAATCTGAAGAAAAAAATTTATGGTAAGGACTTAGAAATTTTGTTCATTAAAAGATTACGTAATAGCCGCTCTTTTTCTTCTCAGGAATTATTAATAAGGCAGATAAAAAAAGACATAAAAAAAGCAAAAAAAGTCCTTTCTAAGCAGCGGCCTTTCTAATTATGGGATGTCGTTCTTCCCACCCTACCCCAATATATATGGTTTTTAATCCCTAAAATACACAATTTATTGTAATTTAAAGATTTAAAGAAAAAAATCTCTTGACATAATGGATATTTTTGTTTATACTTTGTAGCAAAGTGGTTTAAAGTGGAATAAAGTGGAATAAAGGATGTTTTACGGAGAATACCTCCATACCATTGACCGAAAGGGCCGCATAATTTTACCGGCAAAATTTAGAGAGGCGGCTAAGGCTAACTTTATTGAAAAATTTTTTATTACCCGGGGTTTAGATAAATGTCTTTTTATGCTTTCGGAAGAAGAGTGGCGTTCGCAGGAACAAAAATTTAAGGCCATGTCTTTTACCAAACAGCAGGTGCGTACCTTTAACCGTTTTTATTTTTCGGGTGCAGTTGAAATTTCACCTGACCGGCAGGGAAGGATTTTACTACCCCAGTATCTTAAAGATTACGCCGGGATTAAAAAAGATGTGGTGATTGTGGGGGTTTCTAATCGCATCGAAATCTGGGCTAAAGATAGCTGGGAGCAATTTTACGCAAATTCCAAACAGTCCTTTGAAGAGATTGCCGAGAAATTGATGGAGAGTTAACTTGTGTGGAGATACATTACCATATCCCTGTAATGTGTAAAGAAGTAATAGAATATTTAAACTTAAGACCGGGTTGTGTTGTAATTGATGCCACGATTGGTACCGCTGGCCATGCCTTGGAGATAATAAAACGAATTTTACCCGGCGGGCTGCTCATCGGCGTTGATAAGGACAAGGAAACATTAGCGGTCGCAAGAGAGAGACTAAAAGAATTCCAGGATAGAGTTATACTCATCCATGATGATTTCAGGAATATTGATGCAGTTACCAGAAATCTAAAATTGAGTGGAGTGGATGCCATACTTTTTGATCTGGGTATTTCCAAGTTTCAATTAGATAATCCTGAGCGTGGTTTTAGTTTCTCAAGCGATGGCCCATTAGATATGCGCATGGACAGAGAAAGTTTTATCTCGGCATACGATTTGGTAAATAACTTAAGTAGCGATGAGATATCCAATATACTCTGGTCTTTTGGCCAGGAGCATTGGCATAATCGTATTGCCAGGCATTTGGTTGAAGAAAGAAGAAAATTTCCGATTACCACGACAAGACAATTAAGCAATATAGTTGTTAGTGCCATACCTTATAAGGCAAGGCATAAAAAGATACACGCTGCTACCAAGACCTTCCAGGCCATTCGTATTGCCGTAAATAGAGAACTGGAGGCAGAAGAGGAGGCCTTAAAGAAGTCAGTAGGTTTATTGAAGAAAGGCGGCCGGATATGTGTGCTGTCTTTCCATTCTTTAGAAGATAGACTCGTTAAACTTAATTTCCGCTATTTTGCAAATCGGGCAGAACTTAAGATTATTACACCTAAGCCGTTGGTCCCCAGTACGGAGGAGAAGAAAGCGAATCCGATGAGTCGCAGTGCAAAGCTGAGAGTAGCCGAGAGACTATGATTTTATGAGATTCTATAAGTTTTTGTTCACCGCAATATTTATCACCACGCTATGCCTGGCCTATGTTTACCAGCAGACCAATATATACCGCCTTGCCTATACCCATCAGAAAAAGACACAGGTTTACCAGGATTTACTTGATAAGAACAATCTCTTAAGGTATAATGTAAATGTCCTTACCTCTCTTTCTTTTATGGGTAGTAAGGTTTTAGAAACCGCTGATTTTGAATTGCCAGCCACAACCAAGATTGTAAAGCTGGAATATCCTCAAGAGAAGATTATTGTCGCAAAAGATAAATTGATGGAGGTACTTAATCTCTTTGGCCTGAAGTCACAAGCAGAGGCCAAAATGATTAAGCATTAGTTTTTATAGTTTTGTTTGCCGCCAATCTTGGCGGTGAAGTTAAAGATTAAATTGCGTGTATTTTGAGATTTATATTTTAATTTACCGTGTATATAAAGGAATATTCCCGCAGATACCACCTTGTAGTCCTGTGCATTCTAATCTATTTTGCCCTTCTTATTAGCCGTTTGTTCTTTATCCAATTCTTCAACAGCCATTATTTGAGTTCGCTTGCCGCAAAACAACACAGTTTATTTATTGAACTCCCTGCACAACGCGGCATTATTTTTGATGCCCGGATGAGGCCATTAGCCATTAATATTGCTGCGGATTCGCTTTATGCGCTACCCCGAGAAATAAAAGATAAAGAAAAAGTTATAAATCAACTCCTTCCCATACTCAATACCAACTATGAATTTTTGAAAGATAGACTCTATCGCAATAAATCATTTATCTGGCTGGCAAGAAAATTAACACCTCAACAGGTAGAGCAAATTCGCGCCTTAAAGATTAAGGGTCTGGGGTTTTTAAGGGAAAATAAACGCGCATATCCTAATGGATACTTAGCCAGTCATATAATTGGATTTGTCGGGATAGATAATCAAGGGCTGGAGGGTTTAGAGCTATTCTATGAGCACTATTTAAAGGGTTCAGCCGGTTGGGCTTCTTTTTTAAAGGATGCGCGACAGAACAGGCTCAATATTGGCCAGCCCATGTTTCCTCCTAAAAACGGCTTGGATATAGTGCTGACTATAGATGAGGTAATCCAGTACATTGCGGAAAGAGAACTGGAAAAGGCCTTTAGGCAATCTAATGCCAAAGGGGCATCAGTTATTGTAATGGATCCTTATACAGGAAGGATTTTGGCCCTTGCTAATCGGCCCAGTTTTGATTTAAATTATGCCTTTTTAGCCAGTAGGGATGCAATACGTAATCGTGCAATATGCGATTTATTTGAGCCGGGTTCGGTATTTAAAATTGTTACTGCCTCTGCTGCTTTGGAAGAAAAAAAAGTTATGGAAGAAGATAAGTTTTTTTGCGAAAATGGAAGTTATCGTTTAGCCAATCACACCCTGTCCGACCACAAACCACATGGCTGGCTGACTTTTAAAGAAGTGATTGAACAATCCAGCAACATCGGCGTAACCAAGATTGCCCAGATGCTTGGTCCTGAAGTTGTTTATCGCTATGCAAGATTATTTGGTTTTGGGAAAAATTTAGGCATAGATTTACCCGGGGAAGCAGATGGCCTGATTAAAGAGACAAAATTTTGGTCAAAGACCTCTATCGCAGCAATCCCCATGGGTCAGGAAGTAGGAGTTACTGCCTTGCAACTGGCAACGGCTATTGCGGCGATTGCTAATGGCGGATATTTAATGAAACCTTATATTGTGAAGAGGATTCAAGATCGGCAGCAGGGGATTATTAAAGAAAATAGGCCGCTTGTTATCCGAAGGGTAATCTCGGTTGATACCGCCGAACGGATGAAGATTTTATTAAGAGGGGTAGTGGAAAACGGCACAGGAAAATTGGCAAAACTCACTGAATTTAGCGCCGCGGGTAAAACGGGAACGGCACAGAAATTAGAAGCCGACGGAACATATTCCCATCGCAAATTCGTTGCCTCCTTTGTGGGTTTTGCTCCTTGCGAAGAGCCGCTTATTACGATTGCCGTGGTTATTGATGAGCCACATCCTTATTATTTTGGCGGAGTGGTGGCTAGTCCGGTATTTAAAAATATAGCCGAAGATGTTTTAAGATATCTAAGGGTAAAGCCCCTTGAAGAAGAAATATCTAGATTAGATGAGGCTAAACGAACTAATTAAAATATTAGATTTAAACTTTCCTCCTCCTAACGTCGTGCAGGATTTGTCAGTGGCAAATGATTTTTTACTGAGAGGCATTACTTCTGATTCGCGCCAGGTCAGCCGCGATTATATATTTGTGGCAGTAACAGGCAATAAACTCGATGGGAGTCAATTCATTGATGAGGCAATAAAAAATGGCGCCAGGGTAATTATTTCCGAAGACAGAAGACAGAAAACAGAAGACAGAAGGGACGTCACTTTTATTAATGTAAAAGATAGCCGTCTGGCTCTGGCGCAATTGGCAGCAAGATTTTATGGCTATCCCTCCAGAAAGATGAAGGTGGTGGGAATAACGGGGACCAACGGTAAAACCACCGTAACTTATCTTATTGAACATATATTAAAACAGGCCGGATATAAGACAGGACTTATTGGCACGATAAATTATCGTTTTGATGGAAATATAATTGCTGCAGTGAATACTACTCCCGGACCTGAATATTTACAGTCATTATTGGCCCAGATGTATAATAAAGATATCCGCTATTGTGTAATGGAAGTTTCTTCGCATGCCCTTTCCCAGGCAAGGGTAGCGGAAATCGATTTCTCCGCGGCTATATTTACGAATCTTAGCCAGGACCACTTAGATTACCATAAAGATATGGAAGAATATTTTCAAGCCAAATCTTTGCTTTTTAGGAACCTTAATTCTACTGCCTTGGCCATAATCAATAAGGATTCTCCTTACGCACAAAGAATTATAAATTTAACTCACTCAACAGTCACCACTTATAGCCTTAAACAATCAGCAGATATTTTTGCTTCAGGAATTAAATTAACGCCGGAAGGCACAAGTTTTACTTTGGTTGCGGCGGGAAAAAAGTTAGACATCCGAACCGCCCTCATTGGCAGGCACAATGTTTACAATATTTTGGCCGCCGTTGGGTTTGCCTTGCAGGAAGGTATAAGTTTGGAAATGATTAAAAAGGCAATTGAAAGTTTTGTCTTTGTGCCGGGAAGATTAGAAAAGATAGATTTGGGCCAGCGGTTTAAGGTGTTTGTGGATTACGCCCATACGGAAGATGCTTTGCGGAATGTTATTTTGAGTTTGAGAGAATTAAGGCCTCAGCGAATTATCGTGGTCTTTGGCTGTGGAGGGGAGCGGGATAAGACGAAGAGACCAAAGATGGGATATGTGGCTTCGGAGTTGGCAGAGAGCGTTATTATCACTTCCGATAATCCGCGCAGCGAAGATGAAAATGATATTGCGCAAGATATCAGAAAAGGTATTAAGAGAAATAATTACAAGATTATCCTTGACCGAAGAGAAGCGATAAATGAAGCCCTGAGGATGGCAGAAGATAACGATATTGTCCTGATCGCCGGTAAAGGCCATGAAAATTATCAGATTTTTAAAGATAAAATAATAGATTTCAACGACCGCAAGGAAGTAGAGAAGTGTTTAATGTCGATGATATCCTAAAAGCCACTGAAGGCACACTCTTAAAAGGCACGAAGGACACAAAGATAAAGGGTGTCTCCATAGATTCTCGCACTATAAAAGACGGTGATTTGTTTATTGCGATAAAAGGAGATAATTTTGACGGGCACGATTTTATAGATGAGGCGATTAAAAAAGGGGCGAGTGCCATTGTTGCTGAAAAATTCTTCTTAGCCCAGAGGAATCTAAATCATCTACCTTTAATTAAAGTTAAAGATTCGGTTAAGGCATTGGGTAGAATTGCCAATTATCATCGCCGAAGATTTGATATCCCTGTCATTGCTGTTACTGGTTCAAATGGCAAGACAACTACTAAGGATATGATCGCCTGGATATTGAAAGAAAGATTTAACGTGCTTAAAAATTTAGGCACAAAAAACAATGCCATTGGCGTTCCCCTCACTTTATTAGGGCTAAATTCAGGTCATAACTTATGTGTTTTAGAAATCGGTACAAATCATTTTGGCGAGGTCCAGTATCTGACACAAATCACCCAGCCCAGCATAGGTGTAGTGCTTAATATCGGGCCTTCGCATTTAGAATTTCTTAAAGATTTAGCCGGCGTATATAAGGAAAAGAGTAGTTTGATTAGTGGCTTGGTCCATCCCAAAATAGGTTTTGTAAATACAGATGATACCTATCTTAAAAATTGCCGACGGATGTTTAAGGATAGATTGATTTTTGGTTTTGGTATTAAGGATAAAGCGGAATTTTTTGCTTCCGAGATAAAATTATGCGCCCGGCACCTTGAATTTAAAATAAATAAAGGGCACAAGGTTATTTTAAATACCTGCGGTTATCACAATGTCTACAACGCCCTGGCGGCAATTGGGATTGCGCGGCTTTTTGGCCTCGATTATAAAATTATTGCTTCCCAATTAAAGAAATTTGATTTTCCTCAAGGTAGGCTTAAATTTATCCGAGTGAATAATGTTAATTTTATTGATGATACATACAATTCCAACCCCCTTTCTTTGGAGGGTGCATTGGGTGCGTTAGAGAATCTCCGGGTAAAAGGAAGAAAGATATTTATTATGGGCGATATGCTGGAATTAGGAAAGAATAAAGAGGAATTTCATCGCCAGGCAGCGCATCGGATCAGTAAAATATGTGATTGTTTTATCTCAGTGGGCGATTTGGCGGCCCTGACCGCCAAGGTTATAAAAGACAAGGACCTGCACTATAATGGCGTGTTTAGGTGTAGTTGCGCCGGCGAAGCAAAACACCTGCTTAACAATTATATTAAACCAAATAAGGACGATATTGTGCTGGTAAAGGGCTCGCGGCGTCTGCTGCTGGAGGAGATTTTAAAATAAATGTTATATTACTGGCTTTATCCTTTACATAAGATATTCCCGCTATTTAATGTTGTAAGATACATTACCTTCCGTTCTGCGATGGCAACGATAACCGCATTTGTCTTAAGTTTGATTATGGGACCTTGGTTGATAAAAAATTTAAGAAAGTTAAACATCGGCCAAGAAATAAGAAAAGAAGATGAAAGTGCCCAACTTTATAATTTGCATCAGAAAAAGCAGGGCACGCCTACCATGGGAGGTCTTCTCATATTGACGGCAATTATAACTGCCAATCTGCTCTGGGCGGATATTTTAAACAAATATGTAATTATTGCCTGTCTAGGCACGGTGTGGTTAGGCCTCTTGGGTTTTTTTGATGATTATCTAAAGGTTATCAAAAAACGCTCCAAGGGTCTGGGCGCTAAAAATAAATTGGCCTGGCAGATGCTCTTGGGGTTGATTTTAGGAATAGTTTTTTTAATTGATCCGCACCTAAATACAAGACTGGATATCCCTTTTTTAAAAAATGCATCTATTAATTTAGGTTTTCTTTATATTGTCTTTGTGATTTTAATTATTTCCGGTGCATCAAATGCCGTAAACCTTACTGATGGTCTGGACGGATTGGCAATAGGTATTGTGATTATGATTGCCCTTGCCTACAGCGTACTTAGCTATGTTACCGGGAATATAAAATTTAGCAATTACTTACTTATACCTTATATACCGGGGACAGGAGAATTGACTATTTTCTGCGCCAGTATCGTGGGCGCGGGTTTGGGATTTCTCTGGTTTAACTGTTATCCGGCGACTATATTTATGGGCGACACCGGTTCTTTGGCCTTAGGGGGTGCTTTGGGATTGATAGCCATAATAATTAAGAAAGAGTTGCTTTTGGTAATCGTGGGAGGGGTGTTAGTTCTGGAGGCCTTTTCGGTAATCTTGCAAGTGGGCTCATTTAAACTAAGAAAAAAAAGGATTTTTCGCATTGCGCCCTTACATCATCATTTTCAATTTCTGGGCTGGCCAGAGACGAGGGTGATTGTGCGCTTCTGGATTATCGCGGCATTATTTGCCCTTTTTACTTTAGTGACTTTGAAGTTGAGATGAAAAAGATAGATTTTAAAGGGAAAAAGGTTGGGGTGGTGGGTTTAGCCAAAAGTGGCCTGGCTGCGAGTCTCTTGCTTAAAGATTTAGGTGCGCAGGTGTGGGTGACGGATGTAAATGATAATGATACTTTAAGAAAAAATCTCTCCATCTTAAATTCTCAAGGGATTAATAAAGTAGAATTAGGCAGACACAGCGAAGAATTTATTAAGGGGAAAGATTTGCTGGTGGTCAGCCCCGGCGTAAGCAATGCTTCTTGGGTTATTCTCCGGGCGGAAGAATTGCGGATACCAATAATCAGCGAGATAGAGCTTGCTTATCTGGTGTGTCCGGCAAAGATTATTGCCGTAACCGGAACAAATGGAAAGACCACTGTTACTACACTCATTGGCAGGGTTATCCAGGCCTCAGGTAAGAAGGCCGTGGTTTGTGGCAATATCGGTAACCCCTTTACACAAGAAGTAGGAAAACTTAAAGAGGGCGATTTTGTTTCTTTGGAAGTAAGTTCCTTCCAATTAGAAAGGATTAAAGATTTTAAGCCTTTTATCTCGGTAATTTTAAATTTTACCCCCGATCACTTGGATAGATACAAAGATATTCAGGAATATTTAGCGGCAAAAAAGCGGATATATATAAACCAAGATAGTTCTGATTTCGTTGTTTTGAATTACGATGACCTTACTTTAAGGAACTTAAATAAAGAAATAAAAGCAAATGTGCGTTATTTTAAAGAGAGGCCTAATTTTAATCCCAATCAGTCTGCAGTAATAGAGGTTGCGGATATATTAGGCATAGAGAGGGATTTATGTTTAGAAATCTTGCATAATTTTAAAGGCATAGAACATCGTTTGGAATCAGTCCTGGAGTTTAATAGGATTGAATTTATTAATGATTCCAAGGCAACCAATGTAGATTCTACCATCTGGGCGCTAAAGAATATACAAAAGCCAATCAATCTTATTGCCGGCGGCAGAGACAAAGGTATTGATTACGCGTTGGTTGGTAATTTTGTTAAAGATAAAGTTAAAACGCTTATCTTGATTGGTGAAGCCAAAGATAAGATAAAGAATGTCTTAGGTAAAATTGTGCCTTGCCTTGAAGCCACTTCTTTAGAGGAGGCAGTAAAAATTGCTTATGAAAATGCGGATGCGGGAGATTGTGTATTGCTTTCACCGATGTGCGCTAGTTTTGATATGTTTTTAAATTATGAAGAGAGGGGCAGGGTTTTTAAAAAGGCAGTTTTTGATTTAGCCGAAGGACAAAGATGCGGAGTTTAAGAATCTCGTTATCTGCGATTACTGTTTTGCTTATCTGTATAGGCGTGGTAATGATTTACAGCGCCTCTTCCATTTATTCTTTAGATAGATATCATGATAGTTTGTTTTTTCTTAAGAGGCATCTTGTATTTATTTTGATAGGACTTTTATCCACCTTTCTGGTAATGAGTTTTGATTATCATCGATTAAAAAAAGTTTCTAAACCGCTCTTACTTTTTGCAATTCTACTTTTGGTTCTGGTGTTAATACCGGGTGTGGGTAGACAGGTAGGCGGCGCCAGAAGGTGGTTTAGATTCGGGATACTCAGTTTTCAGCCGTCGGAATTTATGAATCTGGCAATGATTATCTATCTGGCTGATTTTTTATCAAGAAAGAAAGAAAAGTTAGGAGATTTCTGGCAGGGGTATGTACCTCCTTTGATAGTTATGGGTTTAGTTGCGCTTTTAATACTTATGCAGCCAGATTTGGGTTCCGTCATTGCCTTAAGTATGACGGTATTTCTTATGCTTTTTGTTGCTGGGGTAGAGGTAAGGTATCTTGCCATTGCGTTGATGTGTCTTATACCTTTGCTTTATATTCTTATTTTTAGCGTTCCTTATCGAAGGGCGCGGCTGATGTCGTTTTTAAATCCCTGGGCAGATCCTCATGGCAGTGGTTTTCAGATAATTCAGTCTCAGGTTGCTTTGGGTTCGGGGAAATTATTTGGTTTAGGACTGGGTCACAGCAAACAGAAATTATTTTATTTGCCCGCGGCACATACGGATTTTATATTTTCTATTATCGGAGAAGAACTTGGCCTCTTGGGCACCGCGGCAGTGGCAATACTATTTATCCTGTTTCTTCTCAAGGGCTTCAAAATCACCCGGCTTACGGAAGATAGTTTTGGATATTTCTTAAGTTTAGGCATAGTATTAATGATTGCGCTTAAGGCGATGGTGAATATGGGCGTTTCCACGGGCATTTTACCGACAAAGGGGCTGCCTTTGCCATTTATTAGTTACGGTGGCTCATCGCTTGTTTTGGATATGATGGCTGTGGGTTTGCTTTTGAATATTTCGCGTTTTGAGGATTGTCCATGAAACTATTGGTTGCTTGCGGAGGAACCGCAGGGCATTTTTTGCCTGCCTTAAGTTTTCTTGAATCGTTAAAGAAAAAGTCAGCTGTCTGGGATATCCGCGTAGTTTTGACTAAGAGAAAAATAGAACAAAAACTGCGTTTAGACGATTATAAGGTCTCGCAGCTTTCGCTTGTCCCAATGAATTTAGATATAAGTTTTAAAAATTTAGTTGCCTTCTTAAAGTTTTTTTTAGGCAGTTTAGAAAGCCTGTGGATAATTTTAAGTTTTAATCCTCGGATAGTAGTGGGTTTTGGCGGATATGCCAGTTTTCCCGTGGTCTTTTTAGCAACTATCTTAGGCAAAAAGAGTATTATCCATGAACAAAATGTTTCCCCCGGCATTACCAATAAATTTTTGGCCCATTTTGTGGATAGGGTTGCAGTAAGTTTTCCCGAAAGCATAGAACTTTTTAATTGCCGAAGAGATAAAATCATTCTCACTGGTAATCCCATAAGATGCGACCTAAAAAAATTAGAGAAAGGCACGGCCTTAGAATATTTCAACTTTTCTAAAGACAAATTTACAATTTTAGTTATGGGAGGTAGTCAGGGTAGTCACAAGATTAACATGGAGTTTATCGAGGGTCTTGGCGCGCTAAATTTAGATAATATCTTACAGATAATTCATTTATGCGGCAGTCAGGATTACCCTTATTTAAAAGATGCTTATCAAAAAATGAAGTATAACGTGCGCTTATTTCCCTTTTTAAAGGAGATGAAATTTGCCTATAGCGCAAGT
>JAMWDD010000024.1 GCA_023818885.1 Candidatus Omnitrophota bacterium
CCAATACCTTTTATTACTGAACCGTCAGTCCTTACCCAATGCTTGATTTTTTCAATCAAGCCAAATTCACCAATTATACCTAATCTCATCTAATACCCTTAAAGGCCTTTACCCCTTAACCTAAACCTTATATTTCTTTCATACGGCGGGGTAATAATGCCTTTTTCCGTAATTATTGCCGTAATTAGTTTGTGAGGTGTAACATCAAAGGCCGGATTATAAACCTTTGTTCCTGCCGGCGCAATTGATTGTTTAAAAAATAAATGCGTAACCTCTTTAGGGTTCCTTTGTTCAATCGGTATATCTCTCCCAGATCTAAGGTTAAAGTCAAAAGTAGAAGTTGGCGCGGCAATATAAAAGGGGATTTTGTGATACGTGGCTAAAACGGCTAAATTATAAGTGCCGATTTTATTGGCGCTATCGCCGTTTGCGGCAATTCTATCTGCACCGGCTATCACCAAATCTATTTTTCCCTCTTGCATAAGAGTGGCTGCCATATTATCGGTAATCAATATTGTATCTATGCCATTTTTCTTGAGTTCCCAGGCAGTAAGGCGGCTGCCTTGTAAAAGTGGCCGCGTTTCGCAAACATAAATCTTTATCTTCTTACCTCTCTCTTTTGCCCGATAAATTGCACCTAAGGCAGTCCCATAATCTACTGTTGCCAAGGCGCCGGTATTACAAATGGTTAAGATACTGCTTCCATTTTTAATTAATTTCTCACCAAATACCCCAATCTTTCGACAGACAATTTTATCCTCATCAATAATTTTCTGCGCTTCCCGAAAGATTAGTTTTTTTATGGTCTTTATCGGTTTATATCGATTTGTTACTGCAATACTACATATCCTTTCCAATGCCCAAAAAAGATTCCTTGCTGTCGGTCGCGCGGTAGAAATGTATCTTGTAACGCTATCTAATTCTTTACAAAAATCACTAAAATTCTTTGTCCTTAAGTCCCTTATTCCTAAATATACACCTAATGCTGCTGCTACACCTAAAGCCGGAGCGCCTCTTATCTGCATCCTCCTTATAGCGTGCCAGAGTGTCCTTAAATCTTTGATATAAAGATACTTTAATTTAAGCGGCAATTTTGTCTGGTCAATAATTTTAATGGCATTATTTTTCCATTCAATAGTCTTAATCATCTTCTTTATAACCCTTTTAAATAAGAAGCGACGAGAAAGAAAAATACTTCTACAATGTTGCTAATTTCGCCACTAAACTCTTTTTTATCTTAATCGCACCTGCCGGACAGACCTCCTGACAGCAGAAACAGGCGATACATTTGGAATAATTAAAAATAATCCGGCCTTTTTTTATACTAATGGCCTTAGCAGGGCAGGTCTTAATACAGGCACTACACATTATACAATTTTCCCTTTTTAAATAAGGATAAAATTTAAGTAGGCGTCTGGCAATATTGACAAAGGGCCGGGGTATCTTCTGTCTAATTGAAGTAAGGGGGAGTATAAATGGTTCACCCCTTACTTCCTCCACTTTCTCACCCACAATACCTATCGAATCAATATCTGCTCTGCCCAGACCCCGGCGGGCAGCTTCTTCTGTCGTCAAAATATCGAGCGGCTTAATCCCCATAATCAAGGCCAATACACTATCTAAGGCAACGCAGTCGCGGGAGGCAAGCAATAAATTTTGCTGCCGCAATCTTCCGGCCGTTGCCGGACCGTCTCCTTCCATTGCCACAATGGCATCAACAATGGTTAACGCAGGTCTTGCTGCTTCTAAAATATCTACCAATATCTTAGCAAAATCTCTTTCATAAAAATAATTCTTATGGAGTTCTATCTTATAAGTTCCTGGTACCAACCCAAAAAGATTTTTGATTGCGCCGGTTAAAAGGGTGAGGTTATGGGTCTTAAACTTTGGAATGTTAACTAAATAAGCGCAATCATCTAACCAGGTAGTTAAAGGAAATTTCCCTCGCCACCGTCTCTTATCAAAGTTCACTAATTCAATCCCTTCTTCTCGGCAGACCTGCTCCATCCCTGTGCGGCGATAAAGTTCATCTAAATTTTGAATCTGCCTTCCCCAGACACTCGGCCCATCGCCTAAAAAAATTTCACAATTGATTTCTTTTAAAAGCTTAATTACCGCCCTCACTACTTCCGGATGGGTAGTAATCCCTTTTTCGGGTTCAACCGCCATCAAAAGATTTGGTTTAACTAAAACCTTGGCATATGGTTTGATAAAATTTTTTATCCCTCCTAAAAGCGCCACTGCTTGGGAGACGGAGCGATAGACACGGCTGGATTCGTAATTTTTACAAGTTACTATAGAAACGGTTGATTTCATCTTAAATTAAAAAACTTCTGGGCATTGGCGGTAGTGATTGCTGCGACTTCTTCAAAGTTTATATCTTTTATCCGGGCAATCTCCTCTGCTAAAATTTTCACATAGGCAGGTTCGTTTCTCCTTCCGCGTAAACTTTCCGGAGGGAGAAATGGTGCATCGGTTTCTAAAAAAATCCTTTCCAAAGGCGCAATCTTTACTAAGGTGCGCAAATTTTGTGCTTTTTTATAAGTTATATTTAAAGTAAAGGAAATAAAAAAGCCGAGGTCTAAACAGGCCTGGAGAAAATCCGTATTTCCTGAAAAACAATGCAGGACTATCTTGTGGGGGAGTAATGGCTTAAGAATTTCTAAAACATCTTCTTCTGCCTGACGGCAATGGATAATTAAAGGCAGGCCTAAATCTTTGGCTAATTCGGCTAAGGTCTTAAATAATTTCTTTTGATTAGAAATGAGGGAATAATTTTTGTAATAATCAAGCCCGATTTCGCCAATCGCCACAACTTTATTTTCTTTGGCTAAGTGCTTTAGTTGCGCATAGATTTCTTCATTGACCTTATCGGCTTCATGAGGGTGGATGCCTACAGTCGCATAAATAAAGGTATATTGTTTGGATAATGCCACCGCCTGCCGAGAGCCCTCTAGACTTGAACCGATATTGATGATATAGCCAATACCTGTATCTTTAGCGCGCCGGATAACGTCGTCTCTGTCTAAATCAAATTCCGGAAAATCCAAGTGACAATGTGTGTCTATCAGTTTGGCTCTTGAATCATCACCCATTGCTTATGAAAGGCCGGTGTTTCTCATATCAATGCGGGGAAATAAGGGCCTGCCTTTTTGAATTTTTTCTCCTCCCAATTGCTGGATTATAGACTGGGCCGTAGCAGGCATGAAGGGCCAAACACTATCCGCAACTACTCTTATAACCTCAACCAAGACACAAATAAATGCCTTAAGTTCTTCAACCTTATTTTCTCTTTGCAAATTCCACGGTTTAGTATCTTCTATATATTTATTTGCCGTATTTATCAATTCCCAGATACTATCACAGGCGAAAGAAAAATTGTATTCCGGATGGACTAAAACACTGGCTATCCTTGAAGAAAGTTGCCTTATCTTAAGCATTATGTCAGGTGCTGCTTTATTCTTTCTTTCAATATCAACTGTGGGAATCATCCCCGCAAAATATTTTTCTATCATTGTAAGCGTCCGGTAAACTAAATTTCCTAAATCATTTGCCAGGTCGCTATTTAATCTTTTGACTATTGCCTCCTCCGAAAATGTACCATCCAAACCAAATGGCACATCGCGCAGGAGAAAATATCGGTAGGCATCCACGCCAAATTTATCCGACATCTCTATCGGAGAAACAACATTACCTTTTGACTTAGACATTTTGCTTTCGCCAATCATCCACCAACCATGGGCAAAAATGGCCTTGGGGGGTTCTATATTTAAGGCATGCAACATAATCGGCCAGTATATCGCATGCTGTCTTAAGATATCTTTGCCAATCAGATGCAAATCTGCCGGCCACCAGCGGGAATGATAATTATCTTGCGCATCAAATTCACCTACCGCGCTAATATAATTCAGGAGTGCATCAAACCAGACATAGGTGACGTGTTGCGGGCTAAAAGGTAAGGGTATCCCCCAGCTCAGACGTTCCTGAGGTCGAGAGATACAAAGGTCAGTCAATTTATTTAACTCTAGAAACTTTAGCACCTCTTCATAGCGCGTCTTAGGCCTGATAAAATCAGGATGCTGTTTAATATAATCCTGTAACCAATCCTGATATTGGGATAATTTAAAAAAGTAATTCGTCTCACTTACTCTCTCTAACGGCCTTTTACAATCAGGACAAACCTGCTCGGTTATCTGCGTTTCCGTCCAAAATGTCTCGCAAGGAACACAATACCAACCTTCATATTTTGCCTGATATATATCGCCTTTTTTATAAAGTATTTCTAAGACCTTCCCAACAAAAGTTGTGTGTCTTTTTTCGGTGGTACGAATAAAGTCATTATAGGAAATATTCAATCTCCTCCAAAGAATTTTAAAGACCAGCACCATTTTGTCAGTAAATTCTTGCGCAGATAATCCTTCTGCCTCTGCCGCCCGTTGAATCTTTTGCCCGTGTTCATCGGTACCCGTCAAAAACCAGACATTTTCTTCGCCTAAAACTTTACGCATATAACGCGCCAAGCAGTCCGCTGCGATATTGGTATAAGAGTGACCGATGTGAGGAGAGGCATTTACATAATATAAAGGGGTGGTGATATAGAATTTGTCCTTCATAATTTTATTTATAACTCAATTCTATCTGCTTCCCATCTTCTAACTGCACAGTGCAAGAGCGTTTAAGCACATTAACACTTATTACTGTGCCCCTGCCTTCAGGGGTATGCACATGCTCGCCTTCGCGGGGCAGACCTTTGGATAAGGCAACGTAAGTCTGGTGCTCAAAAGCCAAACAGCACATCAATCTTCCGCAGAGCCCAGAGAGTTTTGCGGGATTCAAAGGAAGAGCCTCTTCCTTGGCCATCTTTATAGTTACCGGCTCAAAGTCTTTTAAGAACGTGGCACAACAAAGCGGCCTTCCGCAAGGACCAAAACCGCCCAGAAACCGCGCCTCATCCCTTACGCCAATTTGTCTCAATTCTATCCGCGCCTTAAATGTCTTGGCTAAGTCCTTTACCAATTCTCGAAAGTCAATCCTTCCCTCGGCAGTAAAATAAAAAATGACCTTGGAGCGGTCGAAGGAATATTCTACTTCTACCAATTTCATATCCAGTTTATGTTCCTGTATCTTCTTTTCGCAGGTGGCAATGGCCTCTTTTGCCTTCAGGCGATTGTCATCTATCTGTTTTATATCTTGGCTGGTGGCCAGACGCACGATTTTCTTAAGTGGCTCTTTAACCTGGATATTGGTTAGGGTCTGGGGTATGGCGATTACCTCCGCGTAGTCAAGGCTTCTATCTTGCTCAACAATCACATAATCCCCTTCTTTAACGTTTAAATCACCCACGTAGAAATATGCGCTCTGGCCAAACTGTCTTAATCTTACCTGTACAATCTTGTCCATAGCTTTACCTTTACATTTGCCAAAATTAACTTTGGGTTAATATTCTGTTCTAAGTAAACACTGGCCTCCGATAAAAAGTTAATGGCTGTATCTAAATCATAAAAACTTAAATGCGGCATAATCCTTAAGAGGTGTTCTAAGCGGTCAATGTTTATCAATTCAGAATGGGGTAGACCAGTCTTAATTAAGTAAATATCTCTCAACCATGCCAACATCACTTCTAAAAAATATTTTAATTTTTCTTTATCTTCAGACAGATAATCATCGGACAAATACCCTCTTCCATTTATAAACCAATCAATGATTTGGTTTTTCTCTCTTAAAACCGCTTTATCTTTCATCCGCAGACTTGCACCCAGCCGTCCTTGGTAAAAAAAAGCCAGATAATGGCTTAAGCGGGGTTCTAAACGGTATTCCTTCTCTAAAAGCACCTTAAGTTCGTTTTTATCCATTGCCGAAAATCTTACCTTCTGACAGCGCGAAGTAATGGTAGAAAAAAGAAGCTGGGGCTTTGAGGAAATGAGGATAAAAAGTGTATCCGGCGGTGGTTCTTCCAATATCTTTAAAAATGCATTGCTTGCCTCAGCGGTCAAATTATGTGCCTCGTCAATGATAAAGACCTTTTTTTTGCCTTCAAAAATCTTGAGATTAGCGTAATTTTGTAAATTACGAATCTCTTCTATTGTTATAACTGTGCTCTGCGGCATATAATCTTTAGGTAGCATGTATACATCTGGATGATTGTGACGGTTAATCTTCAAACAGGCCGGACATTCATCACAGGCATCCTCTAATTCTTTTAGACAATTGACTGCCTTAGCAAAAGTTAAAGCTGCCTGACGCTTGCCCACTCCTTCCTCACCCCAGAAAAGTAATGCCGGAGGAAGACGCTTGCTTCTGAGCATAAATTTCAGCAAAGATATTGCCTTATCTTGACCTTTTAAATCTTTAAATGACATCTTTTACCAATTCCCTGATTTTAATCTGGGTCTTATTTTTGTGGTCATCAACCTTAATAACCTTAATCCTTCCTGGATAGGCCTTTGCTAACTTAAGATAGCCCTCCCTTACCCGTTGATGATAACGCAGACTCCTTTCTTCAATGCGGTCTTTTGTCTTTCCACACTGTCTAAGTCCTGCCTTAACGGCTAAATCTAAGAAGATGGTCAAATCCGGCCTAATACCTTGGGTAGCAAAATCTCCGATAGATTTAATGGCCTTAATACTTATTCCCAGTCCGTATCCTTGGTAGGCAAGGGTAGAGTCAAGAAAGCGGTCACAGATTACAATTTTTCCTTTTTTTAGCGCCGGAACAATTACTTCCTCAACCATCTGTGCCCGCGCCGCCATATAAAGCAAGGTCTCGCAAACTGGTAGGATAGATTTATTGCGGGGGTCAAGTAAGATTCTTCTTATCTTCTCACCTATTTTTGTGCTGCCTGGCTCCCGCAGATAAATCACCTTATAACCTTGCCTGCGTAAATATTGATAAAGCAGTTTTGATTGTGTGCTTTTGCCGCTTCCTTCTGAACCCTCAAAGGTAATAAATTTACCGCTCATATTTTATCTTTGATAATTGTCTCAAAACTACTTTCGGTAAAGGTAGTTGTCACTGCAGTATCAATCACGCGATAACCTGACTTTTCTATTTCTTGTCTTAACCTGTCTGCCTTTTCAAAATCTTTGTTTTTCCGGGCGATCTCTCTTTCTATCTTATACTTTTTTATTTCCGCCGGCAAATCTTTTTTCGGTTTTACCTCCAGGCCAAAGATGGCAAAAAATTCTTCTAATTTTTCCTTTGCATAACTGAACGCTTTAAATTTATCCTGGGCAACAAAAAGTGAACCCAAATCCAATAATTCAAATAGATGCGCCATTGCCTGGGGCGTATTAAAGTCATCGTCCATTGCTTGAACGAAGGTAGCGGCAAGAGCGTCTATTTTATGAAAATCTTCTTCTAAAACAGTAATTTCTTTTTTTTCTTGCGGTTCCTGCCAGAAATTTACTTTATCAAAAAATTCCCAAAAACTTATTTTTTGTTTTTTTGCCTCTTCTATTTTTTCGGCATTATAATCTATGGGATGAGAATAGTGGGTAGAAAGAAAAAATAGTTTCAATAAATCCGCGTCCTTGTAGCGGGTCATAAAATCCTTTATAGTGACAAAATTACCCAATGATTTTGCCATTTTCTGGCCATTAATCGTCAAAAGACCGTGATGAATCCAATAGCGGGCAAATGGTTTTCCGGTCTTGGCCTGGCTCTGGGCAATCTCATTTTCGTGGTGAGGAAAGATAAGGTCCCTTCCTCCACCGTGTATATCCAGTGTATCGGTCTTAAGATATTTTAGACTCATCACTGAACACTCAATATGCCAGCCCGGTCGTCCCCTTCCCCAAGGGCTCTCCCATCCGGGCTCGTCTTCCTGAGATATCTTCCATAACGCAAAATCTAAAGGGTCGGCCTTGGTTTCATCAGGCTCAATGCGTGCGCCGGCTAACATTGACTCAATGCTTTGGCCGGATAACTTGCCGTAATCTTCAAATCTGCGCACCCTGAAATATACGCCTGTCTTTGTGGGATAGGCAAAGTCCTTATCGATTAAAATCTGAATAAACTCCTTAATCTCCTCAATATTTTTCGTGGCCCGCGGCTCTTCGTTGCCATCTAAAATACCCTCTCTAATCTTAAGAAGAGCTAAATCTTGTTTATAA
This sequence comes from Candidatus Omnitrophota bacterium, assembly GCA_023818885.1. GTDB lineage: Bacteria > Omnitrophota > Gorgyraeia > Gygaellales > JAMWDD01 > JAMWDD01. The sequence continues at coordinate 8,113 of JAMWDD010000024.1, forward strand.
CTCTGGATATATTTCTCAACTAATTCATCCCAATTTATCCCCAATTCTTTTGCGCGGTTAATGATTTTGTCTTCTATATCGGTGATATTGCGCACGAAATTGACCTTAAAGCCCCGGTATTCTAAATACCTCCTCATAACATCAAAGAGATAAAGACTTCTGGCATGCCCGATATGGCTTTCATCATAGACCGTTACCCCACAGGTATAAATGTTAACTTGCGGCGGATTTAAAGGGATAAATTCCTCTTTTTTTCGCGTAAGGGAATTGTAGATGTAAAGAGACATATCCTTACTTTCCTTCTAATTTCTTTATCCTTTTCTCCAGTTCTTCAATGGACTGCATTATCGGGTCCAGGATGTGGATATGGTCTAAACTCACATCAATTTTTTTCCCTTCCTGTTTGGTAATTCTTGCCGGAACACCCACCACCGTAGAATTTGGCGGGACATCTTTTATCACCACGGCATTGGCGCCGATATAAGAATTGTCGCCAACTGTTATATTACCCAATACCTTGGCTCCCGCGCCAATTACCACATTGTTGCCAATAGTAGGGTGGCGTTTACCTTTTTCAAGGCCGGTACCACCTAAAGTTACCCCTTGATATAAAAGCACATTATCACCGATAACTGCGGTCTCGCCGATCACTACCCCCATCCCATGATCAATAAATAAGCCGCGACCGATTTTTGCTCCCGGATGGATCTCTATGCCGGTGAAATGCCGAGAAATCTGGCTGATGAGACGCGCCAGAAAAAATAACTTTATATTATAGAAAAAATGCGCAAGGCGATGGGCGACGATGGCATGTAGGCCTTGATAAAGCATCGCCACTTCAAATAAACTCTTTGCTGCCGGATCTTTGGCCTGTGCCGCCTTTATTTCTTTACCAAAAAATAGCATGAGAAATAAAAACTTTAAAACTACTATGGCTAACAAAATTAAAATAATATATAGAAAAATCATCTTTTCTTCTCCCCTATTAAAGAAACGACAGCATACGCTACAACCGCCTGGTTCCTGCCAATCAGTCCTAATCCTTCATTGGTCTTTGCCTTTATATTTATACTTTGAGGACTAATCTTTAGAATCTCGGCTATTTTTTTAGCCATCTTTTCTTTAAAATTTTCTAAACGCGGCTGCTGGGCAATAACAATGGTATCAATATTATTTACTCTATAGCCCTTTTTCTTCACAAAGGAATAAATTTTTTCTAATAAATATGTGCTTGAGATTCCTTTATATTGAGGGTCGGTGTCAGGGAAAAATTTTCCTATATCGCCACAAGAGAGCGCGCCTAAAAGAGCATCAGTAAGAGCGTGTAAAAGTACATCGCCGTCAGAATGGCCCACCAGACCCTGAGAATGGGGAATCTCAATACCGCCTAAAAATAATCTCCTTCCCTGCTTTAAACGATGGATATCATAACCAATGCCAACTCTGTATTTCATAGATTAGAGACCCTTTTTGCTATTCTTTCGGCAAATACGAGATCTTCGGGAGTGGTTATCTTTATATTAGAATACGAACCCCTAACCAATTTTACTTTAACACCCAACTTCTCAACCAAGGTTGCATCATCGGTTGCATCCGTATCGCCAAATTTTTTATAGGCCCTCAGAATCAAATCTTTTCTAAAAACCTGAGGGGTCTGTATCTCAAAGAGCCCATCCCTGGCTAAGGTCTGGTGAATATAATTTGTTTTGCTGACCTGTTTTACCGTCGGCTTTAGGGGAACCCCAGCTACCGCAGCGCCAATTTTCCTGGCTTCCTTTATGACTTTTGAAATGACCTGCCGTTGAATAAAAGGTCTGGCCCCATCATGAATCAAAACTAAATCACAATTTTTATCTAAATATTTTAAGCCCTTTTTTACAGAATCTTGACGCCGCTTACCTCCGAAGATAATATTTTTTATTTTCTTTATCTGGTAGCGGGCGATATTATTTTTTATCTTTGCTAAATCTTTTTTATTTACTACCAAAATTATTTCTTTTATTAACCTATCTTCACTTAAGGTTTTCAGGGTGCGAATTAAAAGGGGAATCCCACCTATTTTAACCAGTGGCTTAGAAACACGACTCTTTAATCTTAGGCCCCTCCCTGCAGAAGGAACAACACAAGAAACAAACATCTATTTCATACGGCTAAAAATCATCTTTCCCGCGGGGGTCTGTAAGGAAGAATTCACCACCACTTCAACTTCTTGGCCGATGAACCGCCGACCATCTTCCACTACCACCATCGTACCATCCTCAAGATAACCCACGGCCTGATTACGCTCCTTGCCCTCTCTAATCAATTTTATCTTAAGCTCCTCTCCCGGAAAAACCACGGTCTTAATTGCATTAGCAACTTCATTAATATTCAATACCTTAATACCATGTAATGCTGCTACGCGATTAAGATTAAAATCCACGGTCATAATCCTTGCCTCCAATAACTTTGCTAACTTTATCAACTTGGCATCTACCTCTAAAAGGTCAGGAAAATCATCCTCATGGATGCTGACATCAATGCTGGCCTCCTTCTGGATAAGGTGTAAAATTTCCAGACCCCGCCTTCCTCTTTGACGTTTTAAGGGATCGGCGGAATCAGCGATCTGTTGCAGTTCTCTTAAAACAAAACGCGGAATAATTATCTTCCCCGAGATAAAACCGGTCTTGCATATATCGGCAATCCGACCATCAATAATTACGCTGGTATCTAAAATGGTGATTTCGCCTAATCTATCCTGGCGTCTCAATCTTACATAAGGAATGATGAGGTTAAATTCATCTTTGCCGCGCAAGCCAATCACCATACCCAGATAACAGAATATAAGCGTTACGGCGGTATTTATAAAATAGCGCATCTCTTCGGAAAATTGTGAAAGCGCCATTGCCTCCGTAGCTAATTTTGCCATAATCAAACCCAAGATAAGACCGAAGACGGCGCTGGAAAGTCCTTTAACGGAAATCTTACGCAGTCCGATTTCCAAAATGATGATTAACGAAGATATAATCACTCCCGAAAGCATTCCGAGAATGGCATTTTGATGAGCGGCACCTACTTGATATCCAAAAAATCCAGAAATCACCAGAAAAAGTAACCGCACACCCGTTAAATTCATACAAACCTCCTTAAAATTATTCCTGAAGGGTTATATCTAAGGCCTCTTTTAGTGTGGCTACGGCGAACAATTCCATATTAAAACTCTTATCCTGAAGTCCTTTCATATTGCCCGCCGGAATAATACATTGCTTAAAGCCCAATTTCTCCGCTTCGTTTATCCTTAAAATCACATTGGATACACTTCTTATCTCACCCGCCAGACCCACCTCGCCCAAAACTACGGTTGCTGAATCTAAGGGTTTGTTTTTAAAACTGGAGGCAATCGCAATTACTGCCCCCAAATCCGCGGCCGGGTCCTCGATCTTTATCCCGCCGGCAATATTTACAAAGATGTCTTCTGCTTCTAAATGTAAACCCAACCTCTTTTCTAAAACTGCCACCAGGAGACTGAGCCGATTATAATCAAATCCCTGTGTGCGTCTGCGGGCATAGCCAAAACTGGAGTGACTGACCAAGGCCTGAATCTCAACCAATAAAGGCCGCGTCCCTTCTAAAATGGAAACCACCACTGAGCCCGAAACATCTTTGGGTTTCTCAGACAAAAATATCTCTGAAGGATTACCCACCTCTTTAAGCCCCTCTGACCCCATCTCAAAGACACCAATTTCAAAGGTGGGCCCAAACCTATTCTTTACTGCCCGCAAAATCCGGTAGTTAGAAAAACGGTCGCCCTCAAAATAAAGGACGGTATCCACGATATGCTCTAAAACGCGCGGGCCCGCAAGTGTCCCCTCTTTAGTTACATGGCCAATAATAAATATGCTGGTATCCGTGGTCTTGGCCAGTTGCGTAAGTATGCCGGCGCATTCCCTTACCTGGCTGACACTTCCGGGGCTAGAACTTATGCTGGGCTCAAAGATAACCTGAATAGAGTCAATAATCACCACCTTAGGCTTGATCTTCTTGAGATAATTGACAATCTGGGATAAATCCGTCTGATTGACGATATAAAAATTTGCTTCACCTTTAGCCCCCAAGCGATTTGCCCGCAGTTTTGTCTGCTGTACCGACTCCTCACCACTCACATACAATACGTTATATTTTAACTTGGTGATTTCATTGGAGATCTGTAAAGAAATGGTAGATTTACCGATACCCGGGTCTCCGCCAATAAGAATTACTGAACCCGGCACAATCCCCCCGCCTAAGACGCGGTCTAATTCCTTTAAACCGGTTTTGATGCGGATGGTCTCTGCTGCGCCAATATCTTTCAATAAGACCGGTTCATTTCTGTACAAAGATTCCCTTTGTCTGGTCTTTTCTGGCTTGGCGAATTCCTCCACAAAAGAATTCCACTGGGAGCAATCCGGGCACCTTCCTAACCATTTAGGAGATTGATAACCGCAATTCTGGCAAGTAAATATCGTTTTTGTCTTCATCATCTCGGTTTAATATTGGTCTTCGGGGCTGGAGGTATATCGGTCTTCTTTTCTTTGGTGCGGTAAAATAATTTCCAAGGATACTTTTTAATATCTTCAACAAATTCCTCCAGGTCCCGGTATAATTTGTCATCATAAAGCAACTTTGCAATGGTTCCTTCAGCACTCTTCAGTTTTTCAATTGTCTTTCTAAAATCATCCACGGCATTGTAGGCGGAAAACATTATCTCATGCATGGCAACCGGGTCATTACCAACAAGCGTATCTTTGTCCTTTAATATTTGGCGGTAATCCTTGCCAGGCATAATCTCAATATATTTCTCACCCAAAAGCCCTAAGGTATTCACAAAGGCCCGGGAATCGGCAGGAATCTTCACATGACCTTTTAAGCGGGCAATCACCTCCACCTGAGTAGAATTGGTAGAAAATGAATTTACCACATCCACTTTCTTAACCTCGCCTATATCAAAACCCGCAAACCTTACAGGTGAACCTGCCTTTACGCCGTCCACAAAGCCAAAAATAATCTTTATGTCATATCGGCTGGTCCAGTCCTTAAAATCGCCGATTAAAAGAATAAATACTACAAAGATAGTCAAACTTATAAAAACAAAAATACCAACCTTAAATTCCAAGCCTGATTTTTCAGCCATCTAATCTTCCTCCGTCTATAAAGAGGTCTCCGTAATCGGACCTGTGGATAGCCCATTCACGAATTGGTACACATAGGGGTCAGTAGAGTTCTTTATCTCTTCAATTTCACCCTCCTTAATAATTTTACCTCCAAACATCATAGCAATTCTATCTGCCACCTTGTAAGCGCTCTTCATATCGTGGGTTACTACCACGGAGGTAACGCCTAATTTATTGCGTGTATCATTAATCAAGTCATTGATGCTATCGGCAGTGATGGGGTCAACGCCTGTCGT